>JBBAAT010000365.1:0-2956 GCA_041658145.1 Bacteroidales bacterium
GCCAGATAATATCAGTTAAAGGAATATTTCAAGAACAAATTTCCAAATCTACTAATGAATTCAGTGAAAAAATAACGGAATTAAATAAAACTGTTGAAAACAAAATTACTACAATCAAAAATGAGTTTAGTACAAATATTAATGAAATAAATGTAAGATTAAAAAATACGAATCTAAATAAGTCCTGATAAATTTTTAATTTGTTATATTTATGCTTTTCTGTTATGCCCCTGCCTCGCCATGCCTTTCGGCAGGTAAACCGTTTTAATATTCAATCATTATAAAGCATCAGAGAATCCATTTTAAAATGCGCAGTATCTCTTACCATATCCATTTTTGCTGCACCATTCAGCCTTACCTTTGGCAACAGCTTATTGGTGTCTTCTATGGCAATAATAGCCTTTTCGAGCAACAGTGATGCTATTTTGCTAAAGTATGCCTGGTTTTGTTCGGAAATTAATCTTCCTTTTTCATCGAACGAATATTTAAACCATTTTGGTTTGGGAATAATGCTTGCCAGAAAAATGCTTTCAGCAAGAGAAAGCTTTGACGGATGTTTATTAAAATAATATTTTGAAGCCTCATAAACACCGTAAACTCCAGGCCCCCACTCTATAACGTTCAGATACACTTCGTACATCCTATCCTTGTTACATAGATTTCCCGACTGCATGAGCCACACAATAAGCAGTTCTTCAACTTTGCGGGCAATAGTTTTGTTCTTGTTCAGAAAAACATTCTTCACCAGTTGCATCTCAATAGTGCTGCCACCACGCACAAAACGTTTTTGTTTGATGTTCTCAATGATGGAAAGCCGTAATGAACCTATATCAAACCCTGACGCAAAATAATATCCGCCATTTTCCGAAACCAATACAGCTTCCTTCAGACATGTAGAAATCTCGTCAAGCGGTGTAAATTCAGGGTTTTCAGAATCGAGGACAAACGATTTCACAGGGTTTCCGTTTTCATAAGCTGTAAAGGTAAATGGCCCGTTGATCTTCGTAAAATCAGTCGTTCCATATTTAACTACTTTAAAATCTTTTCCGGATAAACCGGCATTGAATTTCAGGGAGTCAGGCAATTTCATGTCGATATAAAAATCAACAAATAGTTTTAACCGACCGCTTGTTTTTATTCCTTCAAAATTAGTAAACAACCCGGCTGGCAAGGATTCAAAAAAATCCTGCGCAAAAAATTCATTGTTCATTTTAAATGTATATTTTTCGGAACCTGCCTTTTGATATAAAATGTAAGGGTTTAGTTCAAGTTTATTGTACACAATGAACGATGTGCTGTCAAGTTCAATAAAATCTTTTCCAATCCTGAAATGATAATCAAATGCTGTCTTTTCCATTTTTACGTTATTTAATGAAATTCTGCGATAATTCAGCAAAAGTCCGGAAACAGAGGCATAACCGCTGAGTACAAGACAGTCATTGTTATATGAATTCTCGCTTATCCCAACTCGCAAAGTATCAAAAGAAAGCAACAGCCCCCATCTTTTTTTCACCATGGGAATCATCACTTTTCCCGATTCCGGATATACCCTGATTCCGGCAGTCCTTCTGCCTTTATTGATATTGCCCTCTGCAATCCAGACGTTCTCCTTTTTCCCTTCGGTAACTTTTATCGGCGCTTTAAACTGATGATCTTCTATCTCTAATTTTTTTACCGACATGGAAACTTCATCATTATCGATTTTCACATTCAATAAGAAATTTTTAAGTGTAAAATTTTCGGGAATCTGGTCAAACACCGCACCGGAAAGGCGATCCAAACGTGAAGCATAATTCGTTTCACCCGGTTGCTGCTCTTTTGGCGTTTGTGAAAGCAGGAATGAATAATTATCAACAGTGTTTCTTTTAACCAGATTTACGTTTGTTCCTGAAATTTCCATGTCACTAACTCTTACCTTTCCTCTCAACAAAGGGAAAAATTTAAGTTTTACATAAACTGACGCAGATGAAAATAATGTATCCGATTTATCGGGAATGATGCGCACACCGCTTAGTTCAACACCTGTGAATCCCGTAAAACGGGAATCTTCAATAAGCAATGTTGCAGGGTATTTTTGATTAAACGTATTTATTTTATTTTCAATGATATGATGCAAAACCATATTCCTGAATGAGAAGAAAAGGATCAGAAGAAAAATGGCTACGCTACAAATAATAACGATCATTTTTCGGAAACCTTTTGTTTGCAGGAATACCTGTAAATTCAGCTTCATAAGAAATGGATTTTCCCGGCAAATGTATAAGAAATTTTATCTAACACATTCACAAAAACAAGTATGATTTTAATTTGCCTGCAATTCATTAATACTACTGCCCTGAATCACAAAAGGCTGTTTCAATGAATTGAAACAGCCTTCAGCAAAACCGCCAGGCATAGCTTTAATAATTTTTAAGGGTAAATTCCCCGCCGCTCTGCGGCGCATAAAAAAATATACCTTTGTATGAGTGAGAGAAAGCCAATATATAAGAAAATCGCATAATGTATCTGTCCTTTTGTACCACTTTGTTTGTCCAGCAAAATATAGAAGGGTTGTATTTAGCAGCGAAGTGGATCAAACAATGATTGCAGTATGTGAAGAAATTGAGAAGAGATATGAAATTCATTTTTTGGAAATAGGAACAGACAATAATCACGTTCATTTTTTGGTTCAGTCTGTTCCAAAGCAGAGTGCAACGCAAATTATTACAATATTGAAGAGTATAATAGCCAAGAAAGTATTTGAGAAACATCCTGAAGTTAAGAAACAATTGTGGGGTGGGGAGTTTTGGACGGATGGTTTTTTTGTGAACACAGTTAGTAAATTTGGGGATGAGAACAGTATTTCGAAGTACGTTCGTGAACAAGGTCTTGAAAAAGAATATAAAGTTTTGCATAAAAGTAACCAATTAGCACTGTTTTAGGATACCCCGCTGCTCTGCGGCGGGGAGCTTCATTG
>JBBAAT010000366.1:0-2955 GCA_041658145.1 Bacteroidales bacterium
AATCAATGATCTTAATCAGGATAGGAAATTGCAGTCCGAATTTTTCATAAACCTTCTCACCAACAAGGTCACACATATATACTTCAATCAACTCTGCCAAATCATTACCTGCAAGAAATCCATTTTCAACGACTGATATGTTCCCTTCCACACCCGATAATTCCCAGCTTTCACCACAGTTTGGTAACGGCGAAAAATCTTTTCCGAACATTTTTTTTATTTTGTCTCCGCCCCAGATTTTATCTTTGAAAACAGGCCTGAATTTCAAAGGATATAGTGTGTTCATCTTTTTGTTTTATCTTTGATTGATAATTTACAAATTTATCAAAATTTCATAACCGGCGATAATATTTAACGTGAGTTTCGGATTTCATTAATAAAAATTTGGTTTATAACAATAGTATTTTCATTTTATATTGTTTGATTTTAGTGGGGTTTTGTGATTTAGTGATTTTGTGGCAAAAAATATACTGCCACTAAAACACAAAAACACAAAATTTCACGAAACCTAATTACTTTATTAATTTTGTTTTCAATTAGTTTAATCCAAAACTCACGTTATTTAAAATAAAATGATGTATGATAATTATAGGAATTACCGGAACTTTGGGTGCAGGAAAAGGAACCATTGTAGAATACCTTACTAAAAAAAAAGGTTTTGAACATTACTCTGTAAGGGCTTTCCTTATTGAAGAAATTGAAAAATGCAGCTTGCCCGTTAGCCGCGACAGCATGGTGTCGGTCGCAAACGACCTTAGGGCAAGACATTCGCCAAGTTATATTGTTGAGCAATTGTTCGAAAGGGCTGCAAAATCAGGAAAAAACTGCATCATAGAAAGCATCCGTACACCGGGTGAAGTGGAGTCGCTGAAAGCGAACGGGCATTTTTTTCTGTTTGCCATTGACGCTCCGGCAACACTGCGTTACGAAAGGATACAGAAACGAAATTCCGAGACCGACAATGTTTCCTTTGAAACGTTTTCAGAAAATGAAAAAAGAGAAATGCAATCCACGGATCCAAACAAACAGAACATCTCCAAATGCATAGAAATGGCGGATTATCTTTTTGAAAACGATAATACTATTAATAAACTGCAGGATAATGTGAATGCAGTTATCAGTTGTATTCTCAAAACAAATACAGAGAAATAATTATAAAATCAAATGCTATGAGTGAACAACAAAAAGAAAAATACGTGCGTCCCACCTGGGATGAGTACTTTATGGAAATAGCCAATACTGTTTCGAAACGCGCTACATGCGACAGGGGCCGCAGTGGTTGCGTTATCGCCCGCGACAGGCAGTTATTAGTGAGTGGTTATGTCGGTTCTCCTGTCGGGCTGCCACATTGTGATGATGCCGGACATCAGATGAAGAAAATGATCCATAAAGACGATACTGTTACCATGCATTGCGTAAGAACCGTACATGCCGAACAAAATGCAATCTGCCAGGCTGCAAAACTTGGCATTTCGTTGCGTGGCTCTACCTTATATTGTCGTATGACACCGTGCAGAACCTGCGCAATGCTGATAATCAACTGTGGAATTGTACGCGTGGTATGTGAAAAAAAATATCACTCTGCCGCTGAATCAGAAGAGATATTCAAAATAGCAGGAATTATACTGGAATATGCGAGTGATGAGGTTTTGAAGTATGATAAACAATAGAAAAAGCGACATTTCAGGCAGAAGTCCATACATTTTTTTAAGTCCCAAATTCCAAATTTCAAGCCCCAAATTCAAAGGGAACTTGTAGCGTAAGTCTTGGGTCTTGAAGTTTGGGACTTGGGTTTTGGGGCTTTATTATTTCGAATAGACCGAATAATATTGATCAAATAAACCCTTTGCTTTTTTTGTAATATCTTCCTGCTTATACTCGAGGGCAGTTTGGGCAATACGTTGCATCATGCCAAGCGATTGCTGTTTATGGTAGCTGATGGTATTCGCTTTGTCCCCGGTAAATGAGAAATAGTACTTCAGATGTTGCTCATTAAGATCGGTTAGACGCTTCATCACCCTGTTGGCTTTATCTATTGCACCCGCTTTGTAATAAGATTCTCCTACAAGGTATTCATAGTAGTTATACTCCACATTCTTTTCAGGAAATAACTGTTGGCATTTATCAAGAACTTTAACAGCTGAATCATTCTTCCCTTCTGCAACCAAAGCATTAGCAAGACGCGTAAAACTTAAACGAAGACTCATTGCTGTACCGGTTACCGTTTCGTCAAAGTATAGCGAAGTATCCTGGATGTTGCCCCATTTAAACTTATTCATCATATTGTTATACATCGCATCTGTATTTACAAAACCTATTTCTCCCGATGATTTGTTGTTGTTCTTAACCGGTACAACCCGGTAAGCAAGTCCCTCAAGTTGCAAATATTTGTCAAGTCCCAAGTAAGTGCTGCTTCCGGAATTGGATGCAAAATAGATAGGGCGTTTCCAGTCATTATTTGCCAGCAGATCCAAAACCATCAGATTGTTTTTCTGTACACCGTACCTGCCAACTGTCCATTCGATAGCTGAAACTACTGAGTCGGCATCTTTTTTTGAAACTGTACCATTTTTTAATACAGTTTCCTTATCAACAGGAATACGTAGATTCTTTGTTGGGAAATATTCAACCGAACCTCTGGCAGTCGGGAATTTTGTTTGCGGATCATCGCTGGCTACAAAATCCATTAATTGTTTCAGATTAAAATATTTTCCGGCAGGGCAGATTGTTGTATCAGGTATGAAATATACATATTCACGGGTTCCTTCTTTATACTGATCCCATGTAAGGGAAAATGGAACAGGGTCTGAATCATAAGCTTTTCTCTTAGCCGCATCAATATGCCAATCGGTATTGAGGAGGCTGAGATTCACCACCCTCACATCAGTACGAATACCATCCACTTCCTGTGCATACCATAACGGGAATGTGTCATTGTCGCCATTTGTAAAAAGG
>JBBAAT010000367.1:0-2932 GCA_041658145.1 Bacteroidales bacterium
TGATTTGGTTGAAAAATTAAAACCTCTGAATCCTTATGGCGAATCAAAAAATGAATTTGACAAATGGGCGCTGAAGCAGGAAACAAAGCCTCCCTACTGGACTGGTGTTAAATTTTTTAATGTTTACGGTCCAAACGAATATCACAAAGGACGCATGGCATCAGTGATATTTCATGCATTTAACCAGATAAAAGAAACAGGGAAAGTAAAATTGTTTCGTTCGCATAATCCAAATTTCACGGATGGCGGGCAATTGCGTGATTTTATTTATATGAAGGATATTGTCAATCTGTTACTGTTTTTTATGCGGAACAAAAAAGACAGCGGTATCTATAACATGGGGACAGGCAAAGCGCGTTCATTCCTTGATCTTGCAAAGGCTGCATTTCATGCCATGGGTAAACCGGCAAATATTGAATTTATTGATACACCGGAAGACATTCGCGATAAATATCAATACTTCACACAAGCCGATATGTCAAAACTGCATTCATTGAATTATAATGTTCCTTTTTATTCTCTGGAGGAAGGTATTGAAGACTATGTGAGAGGTTATTTGATGAATGGGCTGTATTATTAATCCTTCGACACGACCAATAATTCGCCTAGTTGCTAACAGCGGTAGTCGTTGCACAACCACACATGAAAAAATAGAAAAAATTTCTGACTGAAATTCGGGTTTATTATTAACTTTACAATTTAATGGCGTTGTGCAATAAGCACAAGAGACCTAACCAACTAACAAAAACATCAGAATGAAAACAGCGCTCAATACAACCCCAATTGATCAGGAGATCGCAGACAATGCTTTAAAAGAAGCAGGAATAACTCAACTTGGCAGCGCTTCCATTCGTGAAATCAAAAAGCTCATTAACAGGATAGAAAAAGAAAGCGGACAGAAATTTATCCGTATGGAAATGGGAATACCCGGTTTACCGGCGCCGAAAATCGCCATTGAAGCTGAAAAAGCTGCATTGGATGCAGGCGTTGCTTCTTTATATCCCGACTTAGATGGCATCCCTCCGCTAAAAAAAGAAATGTCAAGGTTTGCCAGGAACTTTTTAGATGTTGACGTTTCTCCGGAATCTTGTATCCCTACGGTAGGTTCTATTAATGCTGCATTTGTAACATTTATGGTTTCCGGCAGAATGAATGTGAAGAAAGATACAATTCTTTTTATAGACCCTGGATTTCCTGTTCATAAGCAGTTGGTGAAAATGATCGGACTTAAACAGAAAAGCTTTGATGTATATAATTTCAGAGGAAATAAATTAAAAGCTAAGATTGAGTCTTTTCTTGAGAAGGGCAATATTTCCACAATATTGTATTCAAATCCAAATAATCCGTCGTGGATTTGTTTCAATGAGGATGAATTGAAAATTATAGGAGAGCTTGCGACCAAATACGATGTTATTGTTGCCGAAGACCTGGCTTATTTTGCAATGGATTTCAGGAAAGACTTATCCAAACCCGGCCTGCCTCCATTCCAGCTTACAGTGGCTCATTATACGAATAATTATGTGTTATTGATATCGGCATCCAAATCATTCAGCTATGCAGGGCAACGCATTGCGATGTGTGCAATATCGGATACGCTGTTCAATTCCGAACACAAAGATTTGCTGCGTTACTACTCATCTTCAGATTTCGGGCATTGCTTTGTACATGGCACCATTTATTCCACAACTGCCGGAACATCTCATTCTGCACAATATGCATTAGCGGCACTGTTAAAAGCCGTTAACGACGGGAGTTTCGATTTTGTTGAGGTAAACAGAGAATATGGTGAAAGAGCCAATATCATTAAAAAGATGTTTACCGGTAACGGTTTCCGAATAGTCTATGATATGGATATTGATAAACCTATCGCCGATGGATTTTATTTTACTATCTCATATCCATGCTTAACAGGCGAAGAACTGCTAAAAGAATTGTTATACTATGGAATAAGCGCAATATCCCTTTCTATCACTGGAAGTGAACGAACCGAAGGATTACGGGCATGTGTCTCCCGTATTCAAAGATCCCAGTTTGAAGTATTGGAAAGCAGATTAAAAAAGTTTAATAAAAATCATTCGACTTAAAAATAAAAAACAAATTAATAACCTAAAAACAATCAGGAGGAATAAAAATGCCAATTACAAAATTAGAGCAAATGTTTGATGCTCTTAAAAGCAAAAGTAAGAAAAGATTAGTTGCAGCATATGCTGTAGATTCACATACAATTGGCGCAGTCAGTACGGCTGTTGATATGGGAATAATAGATGCAACGCTTGTAGGAGATGGGGCTGCTATAAAGAAAGTATGCGCAGAACATAAGATTGATCCCGGCAAATTTCGTATTGTTCAGGAAGCTGACGAAATGAAGGCTGCCATAAAAGCCGTAGATCTTATTAATGCAGGCGAAGGTGATGTGTTGATGAAAGGCTTGGTTACCAGCGACAAATACATGAGGGCAATTTTGAATAAAGAAAAAGGATTGATGGCAAGCCAAAATTCAATTTTAAGCCATGTTGCTGTGATAGAAACGCCAAATTACCCGAAATTACTCATAGTTTCTGATGTTGCAATAATCCCGGCACCGGATCTTAAACAAAAAATCGCGATGACCAATTATATTATTACTACTGCTCATGCCCTTGGCATTGATAATCCAAAAGTGGCATTGCTGGCTGCAACAGAACAGATGTCAATTGGAATGCAGGCATGTATAGATGCAGCAATCATTGCTAAAATGGCCGACCGTGGACAAATCAAAGGGGCTATTGTTGATGGTCCTCTTGCATTGGATGTATGCGTTGACAAAGAAAGCTGCGAGATCAAGAAGCTGAAAAGCCCTGTCGGCGGAGATGCAGACTGTATCCTCTTCCCCAATATCGAATCTGCAAATGTATTCTTTAAAACAAATACCAAATTATGCGGCGCTGAATTA
>JBBAAT010000368.1:0-2925 GCA_041658145.1 Bacteroidales bacterium
AAAGAAGAAATATTATTTTGGGATGATAAAAACGAAAATGTAGAAGGAGCAAAAACTTTTGGTATTCAAGCAGAACTTTACACTACTTTTGATGATTTTAAAGAAAAAATGAAGCAATATAATTTATGAATGACATACCCGAATTTGGAATTAAAAGAGAAAATGAAGAGAGAAGAGATGGCGGATGCGCGGTTGTTTTTGACCCTGCTAGCCAAAAGTATGCAGTAAATAAATTAATTGATTATGATAGATTTGGATTTTTCTCTGGAGGGGTAGAAGATGGTGAAAATATGCAAGAGGGAATATTAAGAGAGGTCACCGAAGAGAGTGGTTTGTATGATTTCTTATATGTTGAAAAAACGGGAGAAGCTTTATGTCATTTTTATGCTAGTCTAAAAAAATTGAATCGTTTTGCACATGCCACTTGTCTTCTTGTAATACTTAAAAGTACTGATTTAAAACCTACTAAATTAGAAGAACATGAGAAATTTGAATTAGCCTGGGTAACGGCAGAAGAAATGTTATTAGATTTAAATAAAAATAACGAAGACAAGAATCGTGACCACTGGATTTACTTTTTCAAAAAATCTGTAAATCGAGCCATTGAACTTGGATATGACACAACAAGTCAAAAGATGTAGTATAATTAACATATGATCAGAAACGTAAATAAAGAACATAGAGAAAAATTGAGCATACTTGATAAAGTAGCGCTTTCTATAACTAAAATGGTTGGCACTATGTGGTGCGCTATTCTTTTTTCTGTTATTGCTTTAATAGGTCTGCCAGCTGCGTTAAATAACGGAACAGAAGATACAATTACTTGGATCGTGCAGACTTTTTTACAACTTGTATTGCTTTCCATCATCTTAGCCGGACAAAATTTACAAAACAGACATTCAGAGTTGCGTGCAGAAGCAGATTATGAAAATAATATTAACGTAAAAAAAGACGCAGAGATAATAATGAAACGTTTAGACTCTATTGAAAAGAAAATAGACTCATTAAAATAACTAAAAATTCTAGATTGGATAAAAAGTAAATTCATTGTAAAATATAAAAATAAAACATCAACGATACTCGAATCTAACGATAGCGGAATTCGAGTATCAACAAAAATCAAAGAAACGTTAGTATACAGTATATTGTATACTAAGAAGAAATTATATGGAATATAAAAGCGAAACTAAAAATTGTCAGAACCCCGAACGAAAGCAAAACTTCATACGGGGCAGGCTGTAAAAAAGTTATGGAGTATAAACCACAAAATGTGATATGCCAGAACTGTAAGACTCAATTTACGATAGAGCCAGAAGATTTTAAATTTTATGAAAAAATGAAAGTACCTGCACCGACTTTTTGTCCGGAGTGTAGAAGACAAAGACGTCTTTCTTGGAGAAATGAAAAAACATTATATAAACGTACCTGTGATTTATGCAAAAATAAGTTTATATCTATGTATCACACAAATGTTGTTTTCCCGGTATATTGCAGAGAGTGCTGGTATTCCGATAAATGGGATATAACAAAATATAGTAAAGAATACGATTTTTCAAAATCTTTTTTTCAACAATTTAAGGAACTCTCTGCCATTGTTCCGCGAGTGGGCATATGGCAAAGAAATGTAATAAATTGTCCTTATTCAAATATGTGTGCGGAATCCAAAAATGTGTATCTTTCCATATCGGTTATTCTAGGTTCAGAAAATGTTTTTTATTCCAGAACAGTTGATAAATCATTAAATATCTTCGATAGTTTTAATATAAGAGAATGTGAAAATTGCTATGAAAATATCGAGGTTGAAAAAAACTACAATTCTCAGCATCTTCTACTGTCAAAGAATTGCATTGATTCTTATTTTTTGGTTGATTGCGTGAATTGTAGTAATTGCATTCTTTCATATAATTTACGGAATAAAAAATTTTGCATAAGAAATAAACAATATTCGGAAGAGAACTATTTAAAAGAACTTGAAAAATTAAATTTGGGAAATAGAAAATTCAGAGAAGTCGCGATTAAAGGGTTTTCTGATATCTGTAAAAAAGCCATTTATCGTTACACCAACACTTTCAAATCCTTAAACTCTATAGGAAATAATTTATTAAATGTAAAAAATTGTGTTGAATGTTTTGACGTATACGACAGTGAAAATTGCAAATATTCCTACAGAACTATCTCTATAAAAGATTGTATGGACACTGATCTGGCTTTAACTTCAGAACTTATGTATGAATACAACACCGGCGCCAAGAATGATTCTAATGTTAAATTTTCATTTTCAGCGATAGAACAAGTGCGTAATTCAGAATATACGGATTCATGTATGTCTTGTTCCAATATATTTGGATGTATCTCTCTTCGTAATAAAGATTATGCCATTTTAAATAAAACGTATTCAAAAGAAGAATACGAAAGTTTAGTAGAAAAAATCAAGAAACATATGAATGATATGCCATATATTGATAAAAAAGAAAGGATATACAAATATGGAGAATATTTCCCTATAGAACTTTCTCGGTTCGCATATAATGAAACAGCATCGCAAGATTATTTTCCACTCACGAAAGAACAAATAATAGAAGAAGGATATAACTGGTTTGAACCAGAAATAAAACATTATGAAATTACAATCAAGGGGACAGATATTCCTGAAGACATAAAAGAAGTGGATGAGAAAATTCTTAGCGAGGTTCTAGGCTGTATTCATGAAGAAAAATGTCAACATCAATGTCTTAAAGTTTTTCGTATAACAAAAGATGAATTACAATTTTATAAGAAATATAATATCCCGATTCCAAATATATGTTCAAATTGCAGACATTATAATAAATTTGCAAAACTTTTACCCCTTAAACTCTGGCACCGAAGGTGCATGAAAGAGGGATGCCAGAATGAATTTGAGACCAGTTATGCGCCAGAAAGACC
>JBBAAT010000369.1:0-2912 GCA_041658145.1 Bacteroidales bacterium
CATGTATGGCGAAAAACTCATTTTAATTTCAATTCATGCAGGTGATTTTGCCGAACCGGGAACAGGTGAATTTGCTTACGATTTCAGGTCTTCCACAGGAAATGACATCAATAGTTTTTTTACGCCTATGTTTTTCCCATCCGGAATGGTAAGCCGTACAGGATGGACTTCGTCTCAGAATAACGCTGTAATTGATAAAAATGCATGGGGTTCAGGGATAGTATCAATCAAGGATGACCTTCCCCAAATATATATTGAAATAAGTAATACTTACAATACTTCTACACGAATGGTAAATTCTGCCATTGAATGTGATGCTCTTATGGATATATCAGGCATATATAAGATTTGCGCCTATCTTACAGAAGACAGCATTATCAGGCCGCAGCAAACGCCCGACAGCGTGTTTCACAATTATATCCACAGGCATGTATTGAGAGGCTCGCTGAACGGCACTTGGGGCGATACATTAATGACCGGAAACACTCCAAAAAATGCACAATTCCTCGAGAACTGTTCAATAACACTTAATTCTGCCTGGAATGAAAACCATTGTTATGTAGTGGCTTTTATTTATGATGTTGCAAACTATGAGATAATTCAGGTTGAAGAAAAGCGGGTTAAGTAAATAATTTATCCACCTAAATTTTAAAAAATGAGAAAACATTTTGGTTTAAAACTGTGCGCGCTGGCTTTGATAGGCATTGCTTTGCTTACTAACGGATGTGGTTCATCTAACAAAAACGAAAAAACAGTGAAAGAATTTAAAGAATTTATCGAAACCTTCGAATCGAAACTGATTCCTTTATACAAGGAATGTAATTTGGCTTCGTGGAATGCAAATATCACCGGCAAAGATGAAGATTACAAAAAGGCTGCTGATCTGCAATTTAAATTAAATAAATTATTTTCTGATAAAGTTGATTTCGAAAAACTTAAAACATTTAAGGAATCGGTTGCGATTACTGATACTTTGGAAAAAAGAGAACTGGAGCTCTTGTATAACGGATTTCTCGCCAACCAGATTGATACCGCTAAGCTTAAAGTGATCATTGATATGGAAAGCGAAATAGAAAAGAAATTTAACACATTCAGAGCGGAGATCAACGGAAAGCAATATACTGATAACCAGATTGAAAGTATCCTTAAAAATTCCACTAATTCGGATTCGTTAAAAGAAGCGTGGCTGGCTACTAAAAAATCAGGGAAAAACGTTTCAGAAGATGTTTTAAAATTAATAAAAAAGAGAAATGAAGTGGCAAAAGAACTCGGCTTCAATAATTATCACGAAATGCGATTAAAGCTTGGAGAACAGGATCCTAAAGAAATTGAAAAAATATTTGATGAATTGGACAGCCTGACAAAAGATGGTTTTGCAAAACTGAAAGACGAAATGGATGATTATTTTGCAAAGCGCTATAAAATTAAAAAAGAGGAACTGATGCCATGGCATTATCAGAACAGGTTTTTTCAGGAAGCGCCTAAAATTTATGCGGTGGATCTCGACAAATATTTTAAAGGCAAAGACCTTGCAGAGATAACGAAAAAATATTATGCAGGGATTGGTCTTGATATTTCTGATCTGATTACAAAAAGCGATCTTTTTGAAAAGAAAGGTAAAATGCAACATGCATTCTGCACTGATATTGATAATGAAGGTGATGTAAGAGTTTTATGTAATGTGGTGGATAACGAATATTGGATGAACACACTGCTGCATGAGTTCGGACATGCCGTATATGATAAATATATTGACCGGTCACTTCCGTATTTACTGAGAGATCCTGCACACACTTTTACTACGGAAGCTATTGCAGAATTATTCGGACGCTTTTCGTCTAACCCTCAATGGCTGAAAGATGTAGTTGGAATTTCTGATAAAGAAAAAAAAGAAATTGCACAAAACGTAAATAAAAGTTTAAAATTGCAAATGCTTGTTTTCAGCCGTTGGTCTCAGGTAATGTATAGGTTTGAAAAAAGTTTATACGAAAATCCCGATCAGGACTTGAATAAATTGTGGTGGGACCTTGTGGAAAAATATCAGTTGCTGAAAAGACCCAAAGACAGAAACGAACCCGACTGGGCTTCCAAGGTACATATTGCAACATCACCTTGTTATTACCATAACTATCTGCTTGGCGAATTACTTGCCTCCCAGTTTTACTATTATATCACTGAAAATGTGCTAAAATCAAATGATTTCGTCCCGAGTACTCGGGAAAGTTTTGCGGGTAAAACCGAAGTCGGAAAATATTTTATGGATAAAGTGTTTAAACCCGGTGCAAAATATTACTGGAACGACATGATCGAAAAAGCGACAGGCGAAAAGCTCACAGCGAAATATTATGCAAAACAGTTTGTAGAGTAGTATTCCAAGACCAATATAAAAAGGAGGCAATCGCTTCTTTTTTATTGATTATTTCTTAGGTTTCGTTGCTAAGCTACATTTTCGAATTCTTTATTTTGGTTCTTTTGCCAATACTTCAAGTTCTGATGCTTCTTCAAGCGGCAACAATAGTGGTAGTAGTAGAGATAAAAATGTTCTATTAATAAAATAAAACATGAAAAAAATTATATGGATACAATTGATTTTAGGCGGAGTATTAATATTAATATTTTTACTCGCTTATCTTGGTAGCCTTGTAGATGTAAAATATGTAATTGAAGAAGCAAGTGGTATAGACAATAGAGTTATTGAAACTATTTATAGAATTATAAGCAAACTATCTATTTTATTTGGGTTGTTGGCATCTTTGGTTATTGTTACTGCAATAATTCTTTTAATTAGGGATATTCGTTAAAGCCATAACTATCTGGTTATTAACAATTTATGTTGATAACTTTTGAAATAAAAACCCCGAAAGAAGCCAAAAATGAGGTAATTTCGGGGTAATTTATTTTATAGACATGGC
>JBBAAT010000370.1:0-2888 GCA_041658145.1 Bacteroidales bacterium
CGGCAAACCTACATGAATTTTCAAAAATAAACAAATACACAGGAAAATTCATTTATCAGGAAGCGCTTATGGCTATTTTAAAATTTGCGTATATTACAAAAACAATTTATTCTATGCAAATTATTTTGTGATATTTTTTTCTTTTTTTTTCTTCTTTTTTTCCTTATTAAAAATATATATTTACAGGCAATTTAATGCAGATTATTTCTCATGATATTGATTTGTTTATTTTTTGTGAAAATCATAATCAGTTAAAACTATAAAACTATGCGAATAGCAAGGGTTAGAAAGAAAATTGAAAAAGTTGAGGAAGCAAAGGTGGATTTGTCATTGATGGATCCTATTATCGAAAAATACAAGAATACTCGTGGGAACCTTATCCCTCTTCTTCAGCACACTCAGGATATTTACGGATATATTCCCGGTGCTGCTTTTCTGAAACTCGAAAAAGAAACCGCCTTGACTCTAAGCGAAATGTATGGCGTGGCGAGTTTTTATGCTCAGTTCAGATTAAAACCGGTAGGGAAGCTTATTATTAAGGTATGTCATGGAACAGCTTGTCATGTGCAAAATGCCCCTGTGATCTCTGAAGCGATAGAAGAAGAGCTTGAAGTTAAAGACGGGGAAACGACAAAAGATGCCCTTTTTACGCTTGAATCAGTCGCTTGTCTTGGCTGTTGTTCTTTAGCACCGGTTATGATGATAGGGGGTAACACATTCGGTAAGCTTTCCGGTAAAAAGGCAAAAGATGTTATCCGGATGATCAGGGAAAATGAAAAGGGCACTCCCTGTAAAAATTAATTCTTCAAAGCATTGATCTAAATAACTGATGTTACGCAAATATAATAAATGAATACAAAATTTATAAGTCAGGCAGAGCCGTCCTCCTTTCGGGACGTGTCGAAGCCCGACCTATACATAGCCACTCTTCGACACAGCCGCCTCCTCATAAGCCCACGCAATGGCTGGCTCTGAGTGACACTAACAAATAAATATATAATATGCGTAACATCAGTTAATAAAAAAATAAGAAAAATGGAAAAAATAAAAGTAATTGTTGGTCTTGGCAGCTGCGGACTTGCTGCAGGTGCCGGAAAAGTCTATGATAAAATCAATACGATTAAAAAAGAAAGCAATCTTGATTTTGAACTAAAAAAAACAAGTTGTATAGGGATGTGTTTTCGCGAACCTCTGGTTGAAGTTGTTGATGATAAAGGTTCATATATTTACGGTGAAGTTGATGAAAAACGGGCAGTAGAAATCCTGGAAAAACATATTAAAAATGCTGAACCGATAAAAGAATATGTTGTAAAAACAGATTTGTTTGAAACCAAAGACAAAGGATTTTTTGAAGGACAGATCAAGATTGTTTTGAGAAATTGCGGGTATATGGATCCCGAATCCATTGAAGAATATGAAACCAGAGATGGATATAAGGCCATAAAAGATATTGCAAAAAATAAAATTTCTACTGTTGAAGTGATTCAAACCGTTCTTGATTCAGGCTTAAGAGGCAGAGGAGGCGCAGGCTTTCCTACGGGGTTAAAGTGGCGATTTGCAAATAATAATAAGGCAAAAACAAAATTTATTATTTGCAATGCCGATGAAGGAGACCCTGGTGCATTTATGGATCGGTCTGTGCTCGAAGGCGACCCGCATTCTGTTCTGGAAGGAATGATAATAGGCGCTTATGCGATCGAATCTTCAGAAGGATGGATATATTGCCGCGCCGAATACCCGCTGGCAATCAAACGCTTGAATATTGCAATGGCTCAGGCAAGAGAAAAAGGCTATCTCGGGAAAAACATTTTTGGTATCGAAGGATTCGATTTTGATATACATATTAAAGAGGGTGCAGGCGCTTTTGTTTGCGGTGAAGAAACTGCATTGATAGCTTCTATCGAAGGACAGAGAGGAATGCCTAGAAAAAGACCGCCATTTCCTGCAGAATCGGGATTATGGAAGAGCCCGACCAATATCAATAATGTTGAAACATTTGCAAATATTCCTTGGATACTTATTCACGGTGCAAAGGAGTATGCTAAATACGGAACTGCCAAAAGCAAAGGCACTAAAGTATTCGCGATAACCGGCAAAATTAAACGCGGCGGATTGATTGAAGTTCCGATGGGAATTACCATCAGAGATATTGTACTCAAACTGGGTGGCGGTATTATTGATGATAAAAAATTCAAGGCTGTTCAGCTTGGCGGCCCTTCCGGTGGTTGCATTCCTGAATATCTTGGCGACACAATTGTAGATTACGATTCTGTCAACTCTACCGGAGCTATAATGGGTTCTGGAGGTATGGTGGTTATGGACGAAACTACCTGTATGGTTGATATGGCCAGATTCTTCCTTGACTTTACAAAAAAGGAATCATGCGGAAAATGCACGTTCTGCCGTATCGGGACACAACGTATGTTTGAAATCCTGACAAGAATTACCAAAGGAAAAGGCAAAGAAAATGATATTGATATGCTTATTGAACTTTCTAACCAGATAAAAGATAGTTCTCTCTGTGGCCTTGGCCAGACCGCTCCAAACCCAGTTCTTACCACAATAAAGTATTTCAGAGATGAGTACGAAGCACATATCCGCGACAAAAAATGCCCTGCTAAAAATTGTAAAGCCTTGCTGACATATATCATAGACGCTGAAAAGTGTACCGGTTGTTTGTTGTGCAAAAAGGTTTGTGCGGTCAATGCTATTTCGGGTGAAAAAAAGCAAGTTCATATAATTGATCAGCAATTGTGCATCAAATGCGGAATGTGTTATTCCAAGTGTAAATTTAATGCAATACTTATTTCATAACATAGATACTCAGTTGGCATATATTAACAAATTAATTAGAAAACCTTATTTAACATGAACGAAATAAACGTCAT
>JBBAAT010000371.1:0-2878 GCA_041658145.1 Bacteroidales bacterium
GGCCACAGGGTCAAATGGGGAGTTTAGACCTGGATTCCATTCTTTAGGGATTAATTTGCGGTATTCAGGCCAAGAAATTTGAGCAAATTTCTTGGCATTTGGGTTTATTTTAGGGTCAGAATCATAAACATAATCTGTGTTAGATAAGTTAATCATTTTCTTTGCGTTTAGTTGTTTCCCTATCATTACAGCAACCAAATCAGTACTATTACCGGGCCTCCACCCTCCCCCGATGATTATAGATTTATCTAATTTAATCGGTAAGGTCGGATCAAGAATTATTTTATCTTCTGCTAAATCCCCAAATAAAGTTTTTACAAATTCTGCATTAAAGCGCGTAGAATAAATTCCCAACCAATCAAGATTATCATTTGATACTTCTGAAATTTTTTTAGACGCTTCATTATATCTACGACAAAGTTTTCCACCACCAGTTATTATTACAAATTTTTTATTTAATTTAATTTGAGATAAAATCAACTTTTTAAAATCTTTTAAAAAATCAACGTCAATCTCTTCTGGAATGATTAACGAACCTCCGAGTGAAATAATTATTGTTTCCATTTTCTATAAGCTAAAAGCTATTAGCTATAACCTAGCTTCTTGATAATATCTTTATGAACATTTTCCACCGTCTGCTCGCCATTGATAGTATATATTTTGTAACCAGCTTTATCTTTAAAATAATTCATAGCTGGAATTACATTATTTTCGTATTCATTAAATCTTTTCGCTATGCCCTCTTCTGTATCGTCATGCCTAGCACGTAGCATCATCCTTTTTATTGCCTCTTCTTTGCTAACTTCTATATAAATTATTTTTATACTCTCTCTTTTAAAAAACTTCATCATGGCTTCAAATGTTTCCGACTGTATTAAAGTACGAGGATAACCATCAGCTATTAAATGTTTTTCAGGAGACAAAGAAAGAGTCAGAATGTTTGTGACAATTGCATTAGTCAAAAAATCGGGCTGGAGCTCACCACGTATTACAGAATCTTTTACTAAAGTTCCAATATAATTTTCGCTCTCCATAAGCTTTCTATATTCATTACCTGTAGAAGTTTGAACGCATTCACGTCTATCATGTCCTTTTAGAAAATCTGCCAAAAACTTTACCTGTGTGCCCTTACCGGAACCCACCTGCCCAAAAAATACGAATGTTTGTGCTTGCATAACCTAAGAATACAAAATTTAGGCTTAAAAAACAACCCCCAATATGCTATATTAAAAGAATGAAAAAAGAGATAATAACCATAAATGGAGGATTGGGTAGTGGAAAATCAAGCACAGCTGATTTAATAGCAAAAGAACTTGGTTTTAAACGTTTTTCATCAGGAGACTTTTTCCGACAAGTTGGACTTGATTTAGGATTATCTATTAACGAAATAAACAAAAGAGCAGAAACTGATTCAAAAATAGATGAAATGACAGATGAAAAATTACGATTGTTAAGAAACGAAAAAGGAATTGTTATTGATTCACGTACAGCATATCATTGGATTCCAGAATCATTCAAGGTATATTTAGATTTACCACCAGAGATAGCCAAAAATAGAATCTTAAGTAGCTTGAAAGTAGAAAAACTAAGACAACAAAGTGAAAATATGTCTTCCGCTGAAGAGGTCTACACAAAAATAATAGAACGTTTTGAAAGCGAACAAAAAAGATATTGGGATTTATATAAAATCAAAAATACAGATAAAAAAAATTACGATTTAATAATTGACACAAACAAAAACAACCTTGAGCAAGTTGTTGATATTATAGTATCAGAATATAAAAAGTGGATAGTAAAAAATTAATACTCCCTCATTGAAATCTGAGCATCAACTTTTTTGATTAAGTCGAGAACTACAGAGACAACGATCAGAAGGGCCGTACCGCCAAGGGCAATTTCAGTAATACCAGTCATAGATCGAACAATAAGAGGTAAAACAGCGATGAATCCTAAAAAGACAGCGCCGAGTAAGGTAATACGACTCAAAACTTTTGAAATATATTGAGAAGTAGAAACTCCCGGACGAATGCCTGGAATAAAGGCTCCATTTTTTTGTAGATTAGTAGCCAATGCTTCTGGGTCAAAAGTAACTGCTGTATAAAAGTAAGTAAATAGAAATACCAAAATAAAGTATAGTACGGCATAAAGCACGCTCGTTTGAGAAAATGCCATCAATACTTTAGAAATAGATAAAAGGACTGCGCTAGAAGAACTAGCTAAAAAGTTACCAATCATTTGTGGAAAAAGCAAAAGAGAAAGAGCAAAAATTATTGGAATAACTCCCGCTTGATTAACCCGAAGTGGCAGATAAGTTGAACCCCCGCCATACATTTTCATCCCCCTTACCCGTTTGGCATAAGTAACCGGGATAGGCCTTTCCGCTTCCGTCACTACTACTACCCCGGCTATAACCAAAGCACCAACTGCCACGAACAACAAAAGAAGGGGAATCTGAGAAACATCAAATTTAAAAATAAGCTGACTTACTTCTGAAGGAATTTGAGCTACGATGCCGGCAAAAATTAATATAGAAACACCATTACCAATACCAAATTCAGACATAAGCTCACCAATCCACATAATCAATAGTGAGCCCGCGATAACAATAACTATATTACTAACGCGATCGAAAGCTGTTAAATTCACCAAAATTTTCTGGCTCTCTAAAATAGCTAAAAGGCTGAACCCTTGAATAGCAGCTAAGGGAACTGTAAGCAATCTTGAATATTGAGTAAATTTCTTTCTACCAGCTTCACCTTCTTCGTGATAAATTCTCTTGAGCGCAGGAACCATGATAGTCAAAAGCTGCATAATAATCGAGCTGGTGATATAAGGACCAACGCCAAGCATGATGATGGAAAGATTAGAAAGTCCGCCA
>JBBAAT010000372.1:0-2876 GCA_041658145.1 Bacteroidales bacterium
GAAGAAAGTGCTTAGTTATATTAATGGGAATGATAATATTCTGATACACAAAGGTCATTTCCCTGAAACAACCAAGTGTCTTGCAAACGAAAGATACGCACTTGTAAATATTGACGCAGACCTTTACGATCCTATAAAAGAAGGGTGCAAGTATTTTTACTCACGTTTATCTCCTGGCGGAGTGATAATCATTCATGATTATAACCACAAATGGGAGGGCGCTGTAAAAGCGGTGAATGAATTTGCAAAAGAAATTCCTGAAAACATTATTGAAGTACCTGATATGCATGGCACTGTGATGATCATAAAGAATAAAGCCAAATAATCAATCCTTTACAACGGCAGCCGATCCTCAACGCAGCGCACCGAGAGGCGAAAGTTTTTAAATTAACGTGAGTTCGATATAAGGAAATATTAAATCCAACCTACAATTCTCTTTCTGCATTAGAAATGGGATAACTAAAATGAAACAATGATGATAGTAACAATTGTTTTAGCATGTTCTATTGGGTTCCAACTTGCCGCGGCAGTCATGGCTTTCAGGCTGATAAATAAAACCGGCAAACGAATAGCATGGAGTTTGATAGCAATAGCATTACTCCTTATGTTGATAAGGCGTATTATTCCATTCTACTACTTGCTTTCAGGAAACTTGTCATTCCAGCCGGATATCTTAAATGAAATTATCGGACTTGTTTTATCTCTTTTTATATTAATTGGAATAATAATTATAACTCCATATTTATCCGATGTTAAGCTGACTGAAGAATCAGTAAAAGATGCTGAAGAAAAATACCGCAGTCTGTTTAATAATGCTTATGACGCTATTTATCTGATAGAACATCAGACACAGAAAATACTCGATTGCAATATAAAGGCATCTGAAATGATCGGTTACAACCTGGAAGAATTGCAGGGAATGACATTTTTCGACTTGTTTCTAAATAATGAAAAAAATATACTTCGTACAAAATTGAAAGAAATAGATGATATGGGTTCGTTGCAATATGTGTCGGACATTCACCACAAGAAAAAAGATGGCAGTCTGGTTGCAATTGAAATGAATGCTTCCATTGTTGAGATTAAAGGAAAAAAATTTATATTGAGTGTTGTCAGAGACATTACTGAACGCAAACGTAATGAAGAAGAAATCAGGTTATTTTATCAGGCTACCGATAGTTCGGTCGAAGCGATTTGTTTTTATAATCTTGATAAAAAGATTATTTATATAAACAACTCCTTCGAAAAAATGTTTGGTTTTACAAAAGAAGAGTTGGTAGGAAAGAAAATCGGAATGATATATCCTGAGATAACAAATAATAAGTTACAAAAAGCGATACAGAATACATTTGATGGCGGATGGGTCGGCGAATTGATAGGAAAAAGAAAAGATGACTCTCTTTTCCCGATGTCAGTATCTTCTTCAAGAATACTTGATAATAACGGGAATATAATAGCCCGTATGAATAGCCACAGAGATATTACGGAAACTAAAAGGGCGGAGAAAAAAATGATAACTTATACCGAGCAGCTTCGCTCTCTTTCTGATCATCTCGAAACAGTGAGGGAAGAGGAAAGATTGAAGCTGGCGCGTGAGATTCATGACGGATTCGGATCCTCGTTGACAGGACTGAAAATGGATTTGATGGTACTCAAAAAAAACATCCTTAATAACAACAATACAAAAGTAAATTCAGAAGTATTTGATAATATTCAATCCATGTCTGATTTGATTGATAGCACTATCGGTTTAGTGAGAAAGCTATCCACTGAGTTAAGACCTGGGATTCTTGATGAACTTGGATTGGTTGAAGCGATAAGATGGTATATTAAGGAATTTGAGAAAAGAACTGACATAAAATCTCGTTTTACTGTATTTCCAAAAAATATCAAAACAGACACGAAACTTGCAACAACTCTATTCAGAATATTTCAGGAAATATTAACTAATATCATGCGTCATTCAAAAGCTACCGAAGTAACTGTATTTTTAAGAAAACAAAAAAATCTAATATCTTTACTGATTCATGATAATGGTATAGGAATTAAGAAAGAAGAAGTAACCAGTAAAAATTCATTAGGCATATTGGGAATGCAGGAGCGTGCTATGATTTTTGGAGGGAAATTGGAAATTGAGGGAATTGAAGGAAAAGGAACAATTATTAAAGTAGAAATTCCATTATATTAAAAACGGGTTAAAATTTTACATTTTCTCAAACAGGTAATCAGTAATCGGTAAACAGTAATCAGTTACTTTTTACTGATTACCGATTACTATTTTTACCGATTACCAAAATTAGAAATGCAATAAATTATCCCGTTCAGAGTATAATATAAAATGTGGACACAAACAGAACAGTAATATGATTAAGGTACTTATTGTCGATGATCATTCAATTGTACGTGAAGGATTGAGTAAAATTATTCAACTTGAATCGGATATAGAAATTGCCGGTGTAGCGAAAAACGCCGCCGAATCAATAAAAATCATTACTTCAAAAGAAGTTGATATTGTAATACTTGATATATCCATGCCGGGAATGAGCGGGTTAGATGTAATCAAAGATTTAAAGAAACTTCAACCCACTGCCAGGATAGTGATGTTGAGCATGTATCCTGAAGAACGGTTTGCCGTAAGAGCATTAAAATCCGGTGCATCCGGTTATCTCACAAAGGAAATGGCGCCGGAAGAAATTATCAAAGCAATACGTGTTGTACATTCAGGGCATAACTATATTTCGCCATCTCTTGCTGAAAGACTTGTTATTGAACTTCAGGATCCGAAAGAAATCGCCCCCCATGAACGACTTTCCACCAGGGAATTTGAAGTAATGTGCATGATTGGATCCGCCAAAACAATAAATGAAATTGAACTG
>JBBAAT010000373.1:0-2872 GCA_041658145.1 Bacteroidales bacterium
CCTGTCCGGTAGGCAGGCTTTCTTTTTCAAGTTCCTCAGCAGCTTCTTTTTTTTCAGTTTTGGTTTCTTTACTGTCGATCAGTATCTTTGATTTCTTAGGTTCCTTTTTCTTTAAAGGATCTTTCTCTTTTTTTCTGAATTTAAAAATCTTTCGCATAAATCTTTATATGAATATGGTTTATATTGAGAACGGTGATAATTTTAACGATGAAGGGCTGCTAACGGCGGCGTTTTAGTGCACTTCCGTTTCCCACGTACAAATAATTGTTAAAGTTACACAAGTTTCCGTCAACCACAAATCCGCCGCTGGTAGCACACGTTATTAGTCCCAATTCACTTTAACATTTTTAATTTCCAATACTCCTTTTTGTGTATTTGAATAATCAAGAGTAGATGAAGAAAAATTAATATTCAATAATTTTATTAAGTCATTACCAGGTAAAATGTTATTGAAAGAAATAACTATTTTTATTGGAATATTAGTTGGTATATTGCCTCGCCTTTCTTCTTCTTTACCTCCAATAAAAATACCTTTTGGATTATATTCATTTCCTTGCGAGTCATACATTTGAATTTCTGAATAATAACCAGTAGGAGCTAAAGTAATCATTTGATTAACTATTTTATGTTCGACCATTAACGTCAATTCTATTTTTTGTTCAGATCTATAACCTTTACAACTGATGAATGTAAATTTAAAATTTGAGTTTGAACAATTTAATTCAATTGGTTTCAAACTTCCATATAATGAACATAATTCTAATTCTTTTCTGAGAAATAATGTATCTTGTTGCAATTTTGATAGTTTTTTATTTATACTATCATTTAAATTTTTTAGAACTTGATTCTCCTTTGTTAATTTTCCATTCTCTTGTTTCAACTTGTCAATACTTTGATTTTGACAAAACGCACTTATACCGTAGCATAAAATTGTGAAGATTAATAATTTTCTTTTCATGTTTTATATTTTTTTGTTAATTAATGTGTGCTAAAACTTGTAGATTGCTGCCATTCCGAATGTAAACGCTTACAAATATTTATAATCAATTAAAAAATAAATTTACACTACATTTAACAAAGCTACTTTTTAGTTTTCGTTAAAATTATCCGGCTTCTCATATTTCGATATTTAGGTTGTTACTTTCTTGCCAAGCATGGTAAAAATTAGCTTCAAGTCATCTTTTATGTGTATTATTTACAGTTTCTAATTTTTATCGTCGTTTATCAGACATTCTATTGTTTTAATGAATTCTTTCATATTCGAGAACATTTCATTAATTGTATTTGTGTCAAACTCAATGAATGAATCATAATCACCTTTTGTTCTGCGTAAATAGGCTTTTGTCATAAATGTATCCCGTTATTTATGGCATTAATAAAAATTGGTTGTTTTCCTCTGTATGTATTCAATTCGGCAGTTGATAAAATATGAGGGTCAATAAGTATGTTATATTTTAAATCAATGTCATAACAAAGGTCAATTATTTTATCCTCATATTTATTATCATAATTTTTATTTACAATGATTAAAATATCGTAATCGGAGTCTTTTGAATAATTATTATTGATCCTTGAACCGAATAAAATAATATCATTTATATCATTACCCAGATTTTGCAGTAAGTAGCTTTTGAGTTCTGTTAATATTTTTTCGTTTATATTCATATTCTGATATGATCTTTAAAAGCCCCAAATTCCAAGTTCCAAATTCCAAATCCCAAATCCCAAATCTCAAATCTCAAATCCCAAATCTCAAATCCCAAATCTCAAATCTCAAATCCCAAATCCCAAATCTCAAATCTCAAATCCCAAATCCCAAATCCCAAATCTCAAATCTTAAATCCCAAATCTCAAATCCCAAATCCCAAATCTCAAATCTCAAATCTCAAATCCCAATATCTATGAATATCCCAATATCAATCAATAACAAAATCACTCCAGTACAATCAATGTCTGATTTCCTTCCACATTATCGCCTTCTTTTACAAGAATGTCCTTGATAATACTGTCGCGTTTCACTTTGTATTCGCTCTGCATCTTCATGGCTTCAACGATGATTACAGTTTGTCCGGTAATTACCTGGTCGCCTTTCTTCACAGGTATCTTGACAATCTTGCCGGGCATGGGGGAAAATATCCTATCCTGTGATTCATCAACATCGTCTATCTTTCGGCTCTTCATATATTTTGCCTGTATATCAATGATCTCGACGGGAAAATAATTATACAGTGTGTTTACCATGTAACTTTTGCCTGATTCGCCGCGCATCAGTTCCATATTATAAGATTTATTGTCCATAATGATCGAATACACACCGTTCTCGACCATTACGATATCTACGTCGTATATCTTATCATCAATGGATATTTGTACTTTATTGTCTTCCTTGTTGATCAGTTCGACATTAGCAGTACGTTCTCCAACCCGAATCTCCAGAATCATAATTTTCCTGTTTTAATTTCAAATACGCAATACACCTTTTTGTTTGCCAAAATCTTTCCACTTATTGATAGCCCTGTTGTTGTCGGAAAGTGAGACAGACTGGCTGTCTTCGAGGTTCATCATATAATCAATACAAGCTGCTATGATGGCAACATCTTCAGTCCTTTTCTTACTCACCTTGATAGGTTTCATAAGAAAGTCAAAATTCTTTTCAATAAAATGAGTGTTGTAAGTACCTTTGATAAAACTCTGTGAGTCCATGATTCTGCGCAGGAATCCGATATTATTTTTTACCCCGACTACTTTATATTCATAGAGCACACGCTTCATCCTTTCGATTGCATATTCTCTGTTTACTGCCCAAACTATAATCTTTGATATCATTGGGTCATAATAGATAGGAATTTCGTAACCGTCATAAATATAACTG
>JBBAAT010000374.1:0-2839 GCA_041658145.1 Bacteroidales bacterium
GACGAGTAAGCTTTGGCGATAAATTATCCACTCCGGGCAAGGTTGAGGTAACAATCCGTTCTACATAATCCTCTGATAAAGTAGGTGCGTCAATATCTGCCGAATAATAATTATCAACACTCGCGCCCTGAGGCAAAACCAGGATGTTAGCGCCAAGATTGTCGAGATTAATTGCCACAGCTTTTTCGGAGACTAACGAAATAGAACGAATCCCGACAATAATACCTATACCAAGGGTTATTGCTAAAATACCTGATATAAGTTGCGACTTACGCTGCCGCATTTCTAACAGAACAATTTTATATAAATTCATACAAATACGATTTATTATTTACATGGTTTAGCGCAACCTGACCCACAACCACTTATTACTTTATTTGCCAGTGTTACTAAAGAAGCTGCATCTTTTATTTCATAAAATGTTCCGGCAATCTGGCCTTTATTATTCACCACAACAGTTGCCGTGGATGTCGTAGCTGTGTTGACTCTTAATAATTCAAGGAAGGGTTTTTCTTTAGTGTCAGAAAGGTTGATCTCTACCAATTCCGATTTATTTCCATTCAAAGTAACTGCCGATTTGCAATTTTCAATTGCTTTTGTTTTATCAGTGAAAGTGTTTTTTGCAGCAACAATAAATACGCTCTTTTTATTGTTAAGGGCAATCAGCACCTCATCCTGCTTTGGAGAAGGAATAAGCTTAACAAGTAAATCGGCAGTAGCATCCTTTAGTAAATAACCTCCTGCAAGAACACCTTTAGGGGAAATTACCAGGAGTACAGGAAGAGGCGCTCCGGAAAGTCCATACCTGGAAACAAGGTCATTGTTATTTTTATCTTCCCGATCCATCTGGACAATTATTGATTTTTTTACAGATAAGTTTGCTGTTGCAGCAATTTCCAAGGCTTTTTTAATATCGGTTTTGTTGGGATCGGTAACGACAAGAAAGACTGAATTTGCATCTTTTTCAGCTTTTGCAAGCGTTTCTGTAACGCTGAGGACGGTAATCTTTTCAGCAGATTTCGTGTCGGATGATTCCGGTGTTTCATCTGTAACAGATACTGATGATTCAGTGTTTTCACTATTTGTATTTTCACTATTACTGGTGCTGGCATTAACCGAATCGCTGCCAGTTTCTTTTTGATCAGTGTTGTTTGCGGAGTTGCTGCTACCGCATGAATACATAAGCAGCGCGAGAATACATATTATTCCCAATGCTGATAACGATTTAAAAATCATTTTTCTTTTAAAATTTGTTTTCATTATTTATTAGTTTAGGTTATTAAAAATTTTAGCAATTACATAAGAATGATGAGATTGTGCTTTTAAAAAAATCATCATATTTTTTTTGAATTTCAGCAAGGTGTTTCATATCAAGACAATAATGGATTTTTAATCCGTCAATGGTACCCCTGATGACACCAAGACGTTTTAATTCTTTAAGATGTTGTGAAACGGTTGTGCGGCTGATAGGAAGAAAATCGGAAATATTTCTGGTTTTTATTTCCTTCTTTTTTGCAAGAAGCTGAATGATTGCAATTCGTGCAGGGTGTGAAAATACTTTTGCCATTAATGCAATTTCCTGCTGTTGTTTTTTGAATTGGTCCGATTTGTTATTTGTCATGTTTTAAAGTTTAATGACGCAAACATACGACATTGATTTTGGATGACAAAATGATTTAACATTTTATTTTTGAATTTGCAATAGATATATGTAACGGCATGCTGGTTAACCCCTGTTTAGAATTTCCAGAGTCTTAGTATTAAACGACATTGGGGTAAAAATGATTTATCGTATCTTAGATGAAAGAGTATTTGCAAGTCCCGAATATTTGATCAGTTCCATTTTGACAGACCCAACTATGATGGCTGATTCAGCAAGCAAAGGAATATGATTTTTATCGTCGGTAACCCAAAGTGTCATCGGGTAAGGATCGCTGAAAACTTCTCCTGTTGCGACCATTGGCTTAAACTTAAGGCAACGGAATGTTCCAATTCCTATCGTTATATTTTCCTTGCCCTGGTAAATAATTTTTGATATGTAAATAGAATCATCAAGGAAGAATGGGATCGGAAATTCCTGTCCAATTTTGGCATTGGAGAAATCGAGCGTGCGGGCATAATAGATTGCTGAAATAATATCCTGAATGTTTTCAACAACAACAATAGTCTTTGTTGTATTATGCTTATTATCTACAGAAGTGACCGTTCTTTTAAACTGATTAAAGGTAAGGTCCTGGCTTATTTTATAACCACCTTCATTTACACGGCGAATGAAAACCCATGGAATAAGCGCATTTTCGTCAATGTATGATTCGTAACGGTCAACAACCTTGAAGAATATATTGAAAGCGCCTTTGGTGAGACCAAGCCCTACAACATGAAATGTACTGCGGTCAGCGATTAGCTTATTTTCGTTTTTTACTTCCATATCTGCTTCTCCGGCAGTTACTTTTCCTGTGAGTATTGCATCGTAATAAGCCTTATATCTAAGGTATTCGCCTCTTTTAAATGCTGTATTGGCTGCTGTACGTAATGTTTGTGCTTGTAGTGATAAGACTATAAACGCTGCTATTGTAAATAAAACTGACTTTTTCATGGCTTCGGTTATTTTAAATTATACTTCGACTGGGCATTAACATAACAAAGAACAAAAATTATTCCAATTGTCGGTTGGCTGCCACTGTATATTAAACAACAATATTGACAATCTTTTTGGGGACAACAATAATTTTTTTCGGTTTATTTCCTGCCAGCCATTTCTGCGAATCCTTATGTTCAAGCGCTTTTTTTTCTATTTCTGCCGCAGGCGTATCAACAGGGACATTTATGGTGAAACGCA
>JBBAAT010000375.1:0-2825 GCA_041658145.1 Bacteroidales bacterium
TCCATCGCCACCTGCTTTTAATGGCTGATCCGTTTTAACAATACACCCGTTTACATTTGCATTTACTTTTTTATTTCCGGCAAAAGATATTTCAATTTTCATATTATAGTTTATTAATGCGAATCAAAGGTTAAAATATTTCATTGAAAACGAACAATTTTTTAATAAAAAATTTGAACACTGATGACACTGATATTTATGATTTACACTGATTTTATCAGTGATTATCAGTCAAATCAGTATTATCAGTGTTCTATTAAATATATTCCAAACTTTGATTCTCATTAATTGTAAAAATACTTTTATAACTTTGCAGAGAATTAATAAGCGTAAAAACTATATATATATGAAAAAAACAGTTGCGTTTTTGTCGGTATTATTGCCTTTTACAACATTTGCAAGTGAGGCTGATTTAAAAATTCCAGGACTTAGTTCTCATCAGAATAACCTTTTAATGTGGGGATTTGTTGTTTGTCTATTGGGTTTGGGGTTCGGACTTTATCAGTTCATGAAAGTTAAAAAACTCAAAGCTCACGCTTCAATGTTGGATGTTTCAAAAGTAATATTTGAAACATGTAAAACTTATTTGATCCAACAAGGTAAATTTTTAATGATTTTGTTTGTTTTTATTGCAGCTTGTGTTGCATTTTACTTTGGATTTATACAAGAACAAAGCTTTGGCGGTGTTGCATTAATTTTATCATGGACAGTAGTAGGTATTTTAGGTTCTTATGGAGTAGCGTGGTTTGGAATAAGGATGAATACATTAGCAAATAGCCGTATGGCTTTTGCTTCACTTGAACGTAAACCTTTAAAATTATTAAATATTCCACTTGATGCCGGAATGAGTATAGGTGTTATGTTGGTTTGTGTCGAGTTGATTATGATGCTTGCCATTTTATTATTTGTTCCCAGAGAATTAGCCGGCGCCAGTTTTATAGGGTTCGCAATTGGTGAATCGCTTGGCGCATCTGCATTACGTATTGCCGGTGGTATTTTTACTAAAATAGCTGATATTGGTTCCGATTTGATGAAAGTTGTTTTCAAAATAGGTGAAGATGACCCCCGCAACCCTGGTGTAATTGCTGATTGTACCGGCGACAATGCAGGCGACAGCGTAGGACCGACAGCCGATGGCTTTGAAACTTATGGCGTAACAGGTGTTGCACTGATCAGCTTTATTGTGCTGGCTGTTACATCTATTGAATATCAAACAGAATTGCTTACATGGATATTTGTTATGCGTATTTTAATGGTGATAACTTCTATTGTTTCATTTTGGATTAATAGATTCCTTAGTGAATCACTCTACAGTAAAAAAGATGATATCGATTTTGAACAACCACTTACCCACCTTGTTTGGATAACATCTCTTCTTTCTATTGCTGTTACTTTTGTTGTTAGTTATTTAATGATAGGACCATCAACAGATATTGGTGCAACTTCTGCTAATTTGTGGGTTATTCTGTCAACTATTATTAGTTTTGGTACCTTAGGCGCTGCACTGATACCTGAATTTACTAAAATATTTACAAGTACTAAATCAAAACACGTTAACGAAATTGTAACTGCTTCACGTGAAGGAGGCGCATCTCTAACTATATTATCAGGTTTGGTTGCAGGTAATTTCAGCGCTTTCTGGAAAGGTATGATATTTCTGGGATTAATGTTTGGCGCTTATTATGCAAGTACTTATGGACTTGGGGACTTTATGATATATCCTTCTATTTTTGCATTTGGATTAGTTGCTTTTGGAATGTTAGGAATGGGCCCTGTTACAATAGCCGTTGATAGTTATGGACCTGTTACCGATAATGCTCAATCAGTATATGAACTTTCTTTAATAGAAGAAAATCCAAATATTTCTGCGGAAATAGAAAGAGATTTTAAATTTAAACCGGATTTTGAAAAAGCAAAACATTATCTGGAAGCCAATGATGGCGCCGGTAACACTTTTAAAGCTACTGCTAAACCTGTTTTGATAGGCACTGCGGTGGTAGGCGCTACTACAATGATCTTTTCCCTGATTCTGGTTATTCGAAACGTATTAGGCGTTCAACCCGAACAAATTTTAAACCTTTTAAATCCATATTCTATTCTTGGATTTATTTCAGGAGGCGCTGTTATTTACTGGTTTACCGGCGCATCTATGCAGGCAGTTACAACAGGCGCACACCGTGCAGTAGAGTATATTAAGAAAAACATCAATCTTGATCCCAACGCCCCTAAAAAAGCAGATGTTGAAAAATCAAAGGAAGTAGTTAAAATTTGTACACAGTATGCTCAAAAAGGGATGTTCAATATTTTTATCGGTATTTTTTCTTTTGCTTTGGCTTTCGCATTCTTTTCTGCACCAGGCGATATTAGTAATGTTTCTGATATTGTTGAAAAAGCAAAAATTTCCGCTCCTGTATCATTCTTTGTGAGTTACTTAATATCTATAGCCGTTTTTGGATTGTTTCAGGCGATATTTATGGCTAATGCCGGAGGTGCATGGGACAATGCAAAGAAAGTTGTAGAAGTGGATTTAAAAGAAAAAGGTACTCCCTTACATGATGCAACTGTTATTGGCGATACTGTTGGCGATCCTTTTAAAGATACATCTTCTGTTGCCCTGAATCCAATAATTAAGTTCACCACCCTCTTTGGTTTACTTGCTATGGAAATAGCTATTTCAGAAAGCTTCAGACAGTATGCGCCTTATGTTGGCGGAATCTTTTTTATCATCGCTTTGACCTTTGTATGGAGGTCATTCTACGCTATGAGAATAAAGAAATAATGCCGATGCTATACTATGCACTGAAATAAAATGCATTATTATTTGA
>JBBAAT010000376.1:0-2823 GCA_041658145.1 Bacteroidales bacterium
CAAAGCACTTGCTTACCCGCTATTTTATTGGACTCTGTATTGAACTGGCGCTGGTAATAAGCCTGATCACGCTCGGCATGTGGATACTTGGATTCAAGAATGCCTTGATGATCGGTTTCTTTGCCGGTATCATGAATATTATTCCTTATGTTGGGCCCCTCATTGGCGGCTCAGTTGGAATTTTGCTCGGATTATCAAGTAACCTGGGTATGGATTTCGATACACAAATGGTGCCGCTGATATTTCAGATGATAGGAGTATTTGTGATAGTAAAGTTAATAGATGACGCGGTGCTTCAACCGACAATATATTCAAGTAGTGTGAAAGCGCATCCGCTCGAAATTTTCCTTGTAATTATGGTGGCCGGCAGCATTGCCGGGGTTCAGGGTATGATGCTCGCTATTCCTTCATATACCGTACTAAGAATAATTGCGAAGCAATTCTTCAATAAATTCTACATTGTAAAAAGTCTTACTAAAAACATTAATTAAACAAAGGTGTTCTTTGTGAAAGCACGATTTTCAGATATTACGAACTTCTTATCAAAACTTACCTTCAGTAAAATTATCAATGCTGTACTTATTTACAAAAGTTATTATTTTTCTATAATATTACGGAAACCCATTCATTGTGGAATGCCTTTAAGCGCTTCCATTGAAGCTACTACAAACTGCAATCTTCGTTGTCCCGAATGTCCGAGTGGATTACGTCAATTTTCAAGACCAACTGGGACGCTTGATTTGCAGGGATTTCAGAAATACGTAAATCAATTAGAAAGACATTTAATGTACCTGATGATCTATTTTCAGGGAGAACCGTATATGAACAAAGATTTTTTTGAATTTGTAAAATATGCCAGATCAAAAAAAATTTATACATCCACTTCCACTAACGGACATTTCCTTGATAATGAAAACGCCCGTCAAACGGTAATTTCCGGACCCGACAGGATGATCATTTCTCTTGATGGTACCGATCAGGAAACCTATTCTTCGTACCGTATTGGCGGCGATTTTGAAAAAGTGATAAGCGGAATAAAGAATGTGGTGGCATGGAAGAAAAAATTGAAAGCAAAAAAGCCCTACATCATTCTTCAATTTCTCGTGCTAAAAACAAACGAACATCGGATAGCGGAAATACAGGAATTATCAAAGGATTTAGGAGTTGACGAGTTGCAATTGAAATCGGCGCAATTCTGTGATTTTAAAAATGGAAATGCCCTGATGCCTGATAATGCTACATATTCGCGATACCTTAAAAATGCTGACGGAACTTATTCATTAAAAAAGGAAATTAAAAACTCTTGTCTTCGTATGTGGCAATCCATTGTAATTACATGGGACGGGAAAATTATTCCCTGCTGTTTCGACAAAGATGCTCACCATCAATTAGGAAATTTGAATACAAGCTCGTTAAAAGAAATTTGGAAAAGCAATGAATACAAAGCTTTGCGTAAGCAAATCCTGAGAAACAGGAAAAGTATTGCTATTTGTAATAACTGTACGGAATAACGGTTGGCGCTGGCACTAATCACACCGTCATAATATCTTTTTCCTTTGCAGCGATGATCTTGTCAATTTTCTGAATATGCTCATCAGTCAGATTCTGGATATCGGTTTCTAACTTTTTAATTTCATCCTCGGGAGCGCCTTGTTTTTCAAGCTTTTTAGCAGTATCATTAGCTTCCTTGCGTATGCCTCTGATTTCCACTCTGGCGCTTTCTGCTTCGGTTTTTGCTCTTTTCACGTATTCTCTTCTTCTTTCTTCTGTTAATGGCGGAACGGGTATTCGTATGATCATGCCATCGTTCAAAGGATTAAAGCCTAAATTGGCTGCCAGTATTGCCTTTTCAATTGGCTGTAATGAATTTTTATCCCATGGTTGAATAAAAATGGTCTTAGGATCCGGAGCGCTCACATTGGCCATTTGATTTAGCGGCGTCATTGTACCATAATAATCCACTTTTATCCCCTCTACCATTTGAGGGCTTGCTTTACCTGCCCTGATTTTCTGCATATCACGCTCCAGATGCAACACCGCATTTTGCATACTTTCTTTTGCAATATCAAGACAAAACTGAGCTTCCTCTGTCATAACTGTATGTTTTTTATTTTATTTTCTTTTTTCAGGAGCTTCTCATATTCCTTCAGCGTTAGCTTTTTCTTCCAGCTATATACAATAAAGTAATGGAGCAATACTCCAAGCCCCCAGCCAAACATAGGGTAAATTGGCCATTTATGATCGTATTCCCCGTCATTGACATATCCAATAAATGTCCACAATATCCAGAGAAAAGAAATAATAATTAAATATACTATAAAATGAACCTTAAACCCTGCCCTTTCCTGGGCGGTTTTCCATAGGTCGTGGTCTTTGTTTAAATCTGGTTCCATTTTCAAAGATTTTAAGTTTATGATTTTAGAAAATTTAGGGCACCTCTAAAAACTAATTTTCAGATGTTTTTTACCCCGTCCCTAAAGGGTGAAACATCTGAAAATCAGCCGCCCTTTAGGGTTAGGGGTAAAGCTGATTTTCAGTTTTTAGAGTTACCATTTATCTTACGTTACAAGAGTTCCGATTTTAGCCCCCTTTATAATTTTAAGCAGATTACCTTTTTCGTTCATATTAAAAACGATAATCGGCAGTTTATTTTCCTTACATAAAGTAAATGCAGTAAGGTCCATAATGTTCAATTGTTTTTCGTATGCTTCATCAAAAGTTATCGTATCATATTTTTTAGCATTTTTATCTTTTTCAGGATCGGCAGTATATATACCATTTACCCGCGTACCTTTCAGAATAACATCTGCTTTTATCTCAACA
>JBBAAT010000377.1:0-2805 GCA_041658145.1 Bacteroidales bacterium
ACTCAGCTGTTTTTGCCGAAGCGCCGCTATCGCCAAGCATCTTTTTCAGTTTTGAGAATTCATGTATCATTTCAATACGTGTATCATCAGCAAGTATCTTCGATAATTCCGCTGTAAGGTTTTCGCTGTTAAAATCTTGTTGTATCAACTCTTTCACAACTTCTTTATCCATGATAAGATTCACTAATGAGATATATTTAACCTTTACAAGACTTTTTGCAAGCATAAATGATATCGGAGACCCTTTATAACACACAACTTCAGGAACCCCGAACAATGCCGTTTCAAGTGTAGCTGTCCCGGATGTTACCATTGCAGCTTTTGCATTTGCAAGTAATTGATATGTGTTTCCGAAGATCAGTTTTACTTTATAACCTTTGCATAAGTTATTGTAATACTCAACCGGCAATGAATTTACACCGGCTACAATAAACTGATAATCCGGAAATTTTTCAATAACAGTCAGCATTACCGGAAGCATTTTTGTGATCTCCTGTTTGCGGCTTCCCGGGAGCACTGCAACAATAGGCTTTTCATCAAGACCGTGCTCTTCTCTAAAATCAGCATCATTAATTTTACCTGAGATATCCGTAATAGCGTCGAGAAGCGGGTGCCCTATAAAGTCAACATTATAATCAAATCGCCTATAGAAATCCTTTTCGAATGGCAGTATCACAAACATCCTGTCAATGGACTTCTTTAACTTATGCACCCGCCCTTGTTTCCATGCCCATACCTGCGGTGAAATGTAATAAAAAACTTTTATCCCTGCTTTCTTTGCAAATCCGGCTATTTTCATATTAAATCCCGGATAATCCACGAGTATCAATGCATCGGGTTTGTATTGCATGATATCGCGTTTACAAAATTTAATATTTTTTATGATCGTAACAATATTCATCAGCACTTCTACAAAACCCATAAATGCAAGGTCTTTGTAATGCCTCACTAATTGGTCGCTCTGAGCCTTCATCAGGTCGCCGCCCCAACATCTGAAATCAGTCGTTTTATCCAGCTGTTTTAGTTCCTTCATCAGGTTTGATGCATGAAGGTCGCCTGACGCCTCTCCTGCTATGATATAATATTTCACGATTTGATTATTTGTAACTACTAAGCAGTAAATATAAAAAAAATTGCCACAGATTCACAGATTATAAATTATTTCCAATAAACCCTTTCCCAAAATACGATGAGCTTCCATGCATACACCAATTACCTGCCTGCCGCAAGCAAGTCTGATAGTTTTCTTTTTGTAACGGATATTCCTTTTCTGAACATTTCATAAGGTGAATCTGTGGCGATTTATTTTTGTTGCTGAGTAGTTATGATTATTTAATCAGGTAATCATTCACGAAATAGGCAAGAATATATAAGAACGTAACAAGCAGCACTCCCCTGCCTGTTTTGTCGAACTTCAGCGTTGCCAAGTAGTAGCGAAGAAAAAATACATTCGCTACGATAGCAATTAACTGTATGGTGGATACACGCAGAAAAGCAACATCATAGTGAAACGAACCGATGAAAACATTCAGGTAATATAATATTCCGAAGAGTATCAATGGAGTGACCGCTCCCATAATGATTCCCAGTAAAAAATTATCTTGTTTCAATATTTTTTTCATTCTTCAAGATTTTTAATTTGCGAAATTGCCTGGTGGGCGGTAAAATCATATTGCACCGGTACTATTGAGATGTAGCCATTCTTCAGCGCCCATTCGTCAGTATCTTTGCCTTTATCATTATTGACAAAATCACCGGTAAGCCAATAATATTTTTTATGATGCGGGTCTTTGCGTTCGTCGTAACTATCAGCCCAAGATGCAAAAGCCTGGCGGCATATTTTTATTCCTTTTATTTTTTTTGTCATTGGAATATTCACATTCAGGCAGGTCCTTTCGGGAACGCCGTTCTTCAACACTTTGCGGGCAATGGATAGTATATGCATATCGGCAGGTGCAAAATCGGCATCGAAGAGATAATCCAGTATAGAAAAACCGATGCTCGGAATGTTTTCAATAGCGCCTTCAACAGCAGCCGACATTGTACCTGAATAAATCAAGTTGATGGAAGCGTTGGAGCCGTGATTAATTCCTGAAACAAGCAAATCTGGTTTACCAAACAATATCTTATTCACGGCTAATTTCACACAGTCAACCGGTGTTCCGCTGCAACTGTATTCCATCCGTTTCCCGTCAATTACAATACGTTCTAACCGCAATGGCGTTGCAATGGTGATAGCGTGTCCCATTCCCGACTGAGGCTTATCAGGCGCTACTACTACCACGTCTCCAATGGTACGCATCAGTTTTATCAGATGCCTGATGCCCGGCGCCATGATGCCGTCATCGTTGGTGACTAATATCACAGGTTTTTTTTTATTCTTTGTTTTCATTTTCCTTTTCACATTCTTAAAGAAACAAAGATAATTTTTTTTTTTTCTCCTGATGTGAAATTAAAAATATTAACGGATTAATCTAAGGTAAAACCTGACAGTAAAATATATTTTCATATTCCACCAAATTTTTTATCAAAGTATTTCCTTATTTATATATTTTTGCTTCAATGTACCGCATGTAATTTATAATTATTATGTTTTTAAAAACACAAAATGAAAAGACACATCATTACATTAATAATTTCTTTGCTTTACGCTCCTTCTGTGCTCCTGGCATATACCGGAGAAATTGTAAAATCGTTTGATACGCCCGGTTCTTTCACTACCGGATTAACTTATGACGGTGAATATATCTGGCTTGCCGACAGAAAAGCTGATTTAATTTATTGCATAGACCCCGCAAATGGGAA
>JBBAAT010000378.1:0-2802 GCA_041658145.1 Bacteroidales bacterium
CAACGATTTGATTCGGATCAAGGCCCGAAGTTGGCTCATCAAGAATTAAGACTTCCGGATTATGTATGAGAGCCTGTGCCAATCCCACTCTTTGCCGGTATCCTTTTGACAGGACCCCGATTTTTTTCTTTTTTTCCACATCAAGCCCTGTAATATCTATCATTTCAGTAATACGTTCTTTGGTCTTCTTACCAAGTTTATGTATGCCGGCGATGAATTCCAGATATTCAACAACATACATGTCGAGATAAAGCGGGTTGTGTTCGGGAAGATAACCTACTTTTTTGCGAACATCAATAGAATTATCCACGACATCAAATCCGCATACTGAAATATCACCGGAAGTTTGCGGCAGATAACAGGTAATAATCTTCATCATGGTCGATTTTCCGGCGCCGTTAGGTCCCACAAGACCAACAATTTCTCCCGCATCTATTTTAAAAGAAACATCATCAAGCGCCTTCTGCTCGCCGAAGATCTTTGTTATGTGATTAACTTTTATTGACATTGCTTAAATGCAAAAGTATTAAAAATGTTGAAGTATTCTTACATAAAAAAAGGATAAATTTTTATGAATAATGCAAATTAATAGTAAATTTGCAAAAGAAATTTTTAAAAAATTACTAACTTTAAAATAAAATCGTATGAAAAAGAATTTACTTTTAATTGTTGCAATGTTCTTTGCAATTAGTTTAACTTTTGGTCAAAGCTTCAGAGAATTGCCTATATACAGAAACTTCAACGGTACACCACCAGATAGCGCAAATACTCTTGACAGTACCGATATTACCTACGGAGGATGGTCTATTCAAAGTGTGATAGGTACAAAATCATGGTACATTAGTACTTATACTGGAAGTCCAAACTATTACGCGAATGCGAATGGATATGCCGCAACCGGACAAACGGCGCAAGAGATGTGGTTTATATCGCCAGGATTCAGCACTATTACTTATCCAAATGCAATATTAAAATTTTCTTCATGCCAGAAATTTGCAGGTAACCCTATTCAGATTATGGTATCTTCTGACTATCATGGTATAGGATTACCCACTACAGCTACATGGGATGATATAACCAGCAGTGCGACTTTACCTCCTACAAATTTATCAGGTCTGAGAGTTTGGGTTAGTTCCGGCGATGTAGATTTATCTTCTTATACAGGAAATGATACTCTTTATGTGGCATTTAAATATACTTGTGATGCTAATAACGCTACTCATTGGGAAGTTGACAGCATAAAAATAACGGCTTCCGGTGTAGGAATTATTAACTTGACCCACTTAAAAAATCCAATTACTGTTTATCCTAATCCTGTTTCATCTGTACTTTATTTAAACAATCTTGAAGGCATTGAAATGATTAAAATTTCTAATGTAATTGGTGAAACTATTGAAAACCTGAACGTATCAGGGAATATTACATCTATTGATGTAAGTACTCTGAGAAAAGGTTTATATCTTATTTCTTTCATGGATAATAACAGTATTGTCAGCACAAGAAAGTTTTCCAAGGAATAAACTTTTCTTCACAAATCATACAAAAAGAAGAGGCTGTCTCAAAACAAAAGACAGCCTCTTTTTTTTGTAAGAAAAAATTATATTTACATCAAAGATATTTTCTTTGTAACAGTGGTATTATTATCAAAAATAACTTTAATAATATAAATGCCCTGGTTGAATTTGTCAGTATTGACAGTACTCACAGAAGATGTTTTCATTGTTTTGTAAACAAGATTTCCGTTAATATCAAATATAGAAAATTCTTTTGCCGGTTCTTTTAAATATAATGTTAATATTCCTTTATTCACAACCATTTTGACATCAGGCTGCATTGAATAAGAAGATAAACCTTGAGGAATAGATACGCCAACTACTAAAATATCGTCTATATTGGAAGCTCCTCCCGAAGCCACTGTTCCATTGTTGGCTGAAGTATTCGAGGTCATTATCCAGTTTAAATAAACGGTATCCTGGTTATCGCAGGCAGTTGGGAGAGAAACATCTGTAAGTACTCCATATGTCCAGTTGTTAGAATCCAGAACTGTTGCATTTGGAACATCGGTCCATGTTCCGATGTAACCGATCTTGTATTGTACTTTAAAATCCCTGGGTCCAGTATTGGAGCTTCTTTGCTTCGAAGAAAGCTTCAGCGTATTGTAACCGGAGGTAGTAACTTTTATCTGCCAGAACTTTGTACCGTTCCCTGCATCCCAGCCTGTTGCCCTTGCACAGTAAGTGGTTATCCCAAAATAAGTATAAGCAATTGCAGCAGTGCCTCCTTGTGTAATAATTGGATTGCCGAGGTTAACTGTCAGGCCTGCGTCAGGAAAAGGCCCGTTCAAAAGGGTTGAATCTGGAAATGTATACCTGATCAATGTGTCATAGGTCTGTCCGAATCCGGTTGATACGTATAGTATCATGATTAATGTAAAGATATTTCTCATAGTTTTTTTATTTGATGTTTAGTTAAATGTATTGATTTGCCTGATTATGAATGAACGATTATGCTGAATTCAAGTCATAAATGCAACTTTTTGTTTCGACAAATGTATAAAAAAATATTCATTAGGTGTTAAGAATCCTAATTTTTTTCTTGGGCGATTGTTTCAAATTTCCTGAGTGTTTCAAATATAGAAGGAGCACAAATGATCAGGATTTCCAATATTCTTGGCGAATCCGTTCAAAATATTAAAGTTTTGGGTAACTACACTACAATAAATGTAAGCAAATTATCAAAAGGAGTTTACTTTATTTCTCTGATAGATGCTAATGGAGTAATAAATACCCGGAAGTTTATTAA
>JBBAAT010000379.1:0-2791 GCA_041658145.1 Bacteroidales bacterium
GATGATCTTGGCAAAATTTTCCAACACCCGCGGCAGAAATTTCTTTTTAATTTCTTTTCCAAACTTATTAATATAAATGGCAACTTCTGTTTCGTAATCTAAGATATACGAGATATTGATATGAATGATCCTGTCTTGAAACGACTTCACATTTTCATAATGCACCTTGTCTTCCGGATTTACAAGCCCGACAAATATTGACTTAATCCTTTCTTCCACCATTTCCACTTTGTGAACGCCATCGCTGATGATTCCGTGAAGGTCAATAAGTCGTTTTATATTATTTTCTTTTATATCCATCAGGGCAAACACTCCATTGTTGGTATTTGCCAGATGCGAATACACATAGCGTACCTCATCGCTTTTAAGTAATGAATTTAAAAGGTTTTGCAATGTGGGATCTTTTATAGATTCTTTGTAATTCTCATCTTCCGGGTTGAAAATACTGATGCCTCTTCCAAACTGCCTGTCAAAATTGACGTTTCGTGCATGCAGCATGTTGAAAACCTCAAGAGGCTCACCCAGCTTGTCGAGCAAGACGTTATAAATTGAACTGCAAATACTGCATGGTTTATCTTTTAGTACCCAGCGATACTCTTTAGAATTAAAAAGTTGTTTCTTAAACGCTTTACTGGGGATCAGTTCTTCAAGAAAATCTTTTCTATATTCTTTTGGTATCTGAAGGATCGGATGATCATTGGAAGGACAAGCAATGTCGATGAAGCGTTTGATTTCGCCGTCATTCTGCGAAGAATCTACAGATGTTGGCTCTCTTTTCTCCGTAGGCATATATCCCTCGAGCTTTTTAATATCCAGCCGCCATATACTTTTATACATAATCCCTTCCTTCGTTTTGTTATATGCTTCAAACTTCTGAAGCAGGTTATTCAGGAAAGTGCTTTTTCCACTGCCGGGAGGGCCTTCAAAAAGGTATATGTGATTGTTCTGTACGCCTTTTTTAAATTCCCCCATCAGATTCATCAGCCTGTTGGAAAAGAGCTGGTCAGCAAAGAAAGGATCATCACAACCGGCTACAAACAATTTTGAAAAATCGTAATGAACAAAACCGACGGAATGTTCCGAATCACCATATTCATCAACTCCTTCGGGAACATAGTAATGCATCATGTCATGAAAGTACTGAAAGATATCCCTGAAGATAAGTTCCGGTTCTTCCGATGCCATGTGAAGAAAATCATTGAAATGAACATAGTCGCGCTTTTCCGTATCGCGCATGCTGTTGGCCAGGTTTATCAATACCTCCAGCCGTTTGCCCCTGATCTCAAGCTCAGAGAGGGTTTTCATGATCTTTTTCTTAATAGCCATATCAATCAGAGGTTGGTTTTGGTGATCTTCTTGTCTTTCATGGTGTACAAAACTTTATTGTACGTAAATACCGGTTCCTCCGTATCACCGGTTTCCTCTTTCACTATTTCAGTAGTTTCGAGCTGCACCTGCCCGCCCCATAGAAATTCAATACCAAGCAGCGTATCAGGAATGTAAGGTTTATATATTTGTTTCCCTTCAAAAACATGCGTCAGATAAAGGTTTTCTTCCTCGGTCTTTTTTAAATCCACTTTGATCAATGGCGGATGATACAGGGATTCGAGCATCATATCCCTGTAGTCTGCCGCTTTCCTGTTTTTTATATAATATTCGTAAACGCCTTTTTCGGCATTTATTCTTTTTCCAACCACAAACAAATTATGCTCACTCATGAAATCCTGGTCAACAAAGGTGTTAAGCAGCATGAAATCACTGAAATTTTTGCGAAGCTGGAAAATCGCTTCTTTACCTTTTCCTGTTTTTTTATTATAATTTTCCCGTTCTTCCACACTGTCTAATCTTTGGAAATTATAGTTGATCTTTCCTTTTTCTGCAAGGGCTTCCACATGCTGAATAAGCTTCATTCCTATTGCATAAGGATTCAGCCCGATTCGGGAAATTGAAGTTATGCCGGCATTTATTTTTGCATAATTCACTTCATGTCCCCTGATCCTTTCGTCCTGCCTGAACAATTCGTCGTGCCAATAACTCGCCCAGCCTTCGTTCATGATCTTGGTCCTGATCTGAGGACTGAAATAAAGCGAAGTGTTGCGGACAATTGTTATCACAGACTGCATCCACTTGTTTTGCTCTTTTTTCAGGAAAGGTGAATGTTTGCAAATGAAATCCATGATATCTGTGGACTCGGGTTCGGCTTCTACATAATGGTCAAACTTTGCCTGGAATTCAGGGTATTTTACCCTTACTTCGGAAAAGAAAACCGATTCGGCTACTTCGGGATTGTTCTTTCCAATGCTGTTAAATCTGTCAATTTCTTTGAAGATCAGATGCTGTTTGGCTTTCAGTATTTCCTGTAAAAAAACATTGAAATAAAAAGCAAGCTTTGCAGAAGGTTCCATTTCCAGAAACAAACCATGTTTTGGCAATTCCCTGAAATAGCCTGTTACATTGTCGATGCTGCGGCTGAATTCAATTACATAGTCCACCCAGCGGCCATGCTCGCTTCGCAAATTTTCAATAAGCCTTTTGTCGGCCAGCGCCATACCAACAAAATCATCTTCCCATGTGTTTTCAAAAAGTATGTTATTCTGGAAAAAATCAATATGCGCCAGCACATGATAAAATATCATGATGTTGAGCCAGTCAGGATTATTATCGTTGTAAAAAGATATGGCAGGTCTTGAATTTATTGCCGTTTCATAAGGGTTATTGGGGTATAGTTTGTATTTTCCCCGTTCTTTCAGCACTTCCACATCATGCACCCAGTAATCATATAATGACGGGA
>JBBAAT010000380.1:0-2776 GCA_041658145.1 Bacteroidales bacterium
CTGTTCATCCGGTATGTGGCTTTAAATGGAGACAATTTTCTGTAACACGTGTTTTAACCGAGATAGAAGACTTATTTAATAATTACCATGTAAGCCATATTGAAATTGAAGACGATAATTTTACATTAGATAATAAAAGAACTATTCAGATTCTTGATGGATTGATCTATAGAAACAAAAGTAATTTTCCAATTTCATGGTCTGCGCCAAATGGAATACGTATTGATACCCTGAACGAAGAAATCATACATAAAATCAAAGAATCAAATTGTAAACATATTAATATAGCTTTGGAACATGGTAATAAAGATGTCCTTTCTTTGATGAATAAAAAGCTTGATTTAGAAAAAGTTGTTACTATTATTAAGCTTTTAAAAATATATAAAATATCGACTGGTATTTTTATTATATTTGGATATCCCGGAGAAACAAGGGAGCGTTTTATTAATGCGCTGGAGCTTTATAAAGAAATAAAAATAATTAAACCAGATATTGGTTTTGCTTTCTTTTTACCACAGCCTTATCCGAAAACAAAGTTGTTTATGAGATGTGTAAAGGAAGGTTATCTGCCGGATAATTATTTCTGCGATATCTCTGATATTAAACTAATGTCTACAGATAAATTATGGATTGAAACTCCTGATTTCAATAAAAAGGAAATCCTCATGCGTAAAAAAATATTACATAAAACTCTTGATACGCCTAAATCCATTAAAAGAGTTATTTATGAAAATACCCCGGATTTTATTTGTTCTTTATATCAATTTAGCAAGAAACTTCTTTTTAAAACTAAATGAAATATCAGTTATTAATGCTTTTTTCACATATTTTGTATTGCTACAAAAGTTCTATTGCTCTGTTTCTTTTAGCAAGCTTTATAAAAAAATAAATTACGCCCAAAAGCGTAACGCTTCTAAGCGTAATGTAATAAAAACCGCTTGAAGAAAGGATCGCCAATAAAATAGCGCCCTTCAACTTTTTCAACAACCCCGCTTTCTACTAAACCGATGAGGGCTTTTTGTGTAGTTGATATAGCTGATAGCCGGAATCGTTTTGCGTAATCTGCCGAAAACACATTCTCTCCACTTATCGCTAAGGCATTAAGCATCTTTTTCTGATATGCCGATTGTCTATCGTACAGTTCGGTATAGTAATCGCTCTTTAAATCCACTACCCGTTCGGCACATAAAGCTATTATACCTTTATGAACCTGTTTGTGGGATGAAATTATATCCTGCCATACTTCTGCTGCCAATAGCTGAATATAATAGGGTATATTTCCTGCTTCTCCGATAAGATAGCGGGCAGTTTGGTCATCAAGCAACGCGCCTGCTGCCTCAAACCTGGTTTTGAGAAATTCGATGGTGTCATCAACCGGAAGCGCCTCAATTTGCATCAACATAGCGGAATTGTAAAATGCCCGTCCTTTGTTATTAAACATATCCCTTAACAAATGAGTGCGGCTTCCCAAAAACAGATAGTTCACATACTGATGTTGCTGTATTTTACTGCGCAGGAGTTTTTCAAAATTATCTCCATTTAGTTTGGTTATTTCCTGAAATTCATCCATCACCACCACATAGCGTTTCGTTTCTGACGCAATATGTTCGGGCAGATCAAGGATGTCTTCGAGTGTTTTTTCGCTCAACTTGTCATCAGTAAAGTTCATCGAAAATCCGGGGTTGCCTGCCGGGTCAAAAACCAAACTTGGGCGAATGCCTTTTACCAAAGTAGCTGCTTTTTTAACGGCTTTCTGAATGTTGCTTTGCTTTGAGAGAATGGCTTTTGAATAGGCTTCGATAAATGACTCGCGTGAGTAAACGGGCATAAAATCAAAATAGATACAAACGAAATTCATCTTTTCAAGTTCCTCAATGGCACGAAACACCAGCGAGGTTTTCCCATAACGGCGAGGGGCAAATAATACCAGGTTGTTTCCGCCCGACAAAGTAGAAACAATGCGCCGACACTCTTCCTTTCGGTCGTAAAAGAAAGGTTTTTTTACAACAGTTCCGTAACTGAATGGGTTCATGTTCGTTTTTCTTTATAGAATTATTTGTTAACCGTTACTATTAATATTTTTATTATTTATTTTTCAATAGGTTTTATGATCATATTTGCCAAAAATTCTTCTCTGTCTACACTAAATATGCAAATTTAATCAATTTTTGCATTTGTATGAGATAATGCTTTTTTCATTTTTTTTCTTGCGAATTAAAAAAATGTTTTTTTACTTTGTATAATATTGCTGTTAATTCCTTATTTTAAGCTTGACGCCAATACGCACATGCGGGAAACATACGAACATTTGAACATTTGAACATTCGAACATTTGAACATTTGAACATTCGAACATTTGAACTAATGACCAATGACAATTAATGACAGCGAAGCGAATGACCAATTTATCTCCTATAGTTCTCTTTGTTTATAACCGCCCCTGGCACACACGCCAAACACTTGAGGCATTATCAAAAAATATTCTCGCCGACCAGTCAAAACTTTATATTTATGCGGATGGAGCGAAAGAAAAGATAAAGATAATTTGTAAAAGTATAATTTGTGTGTTGAATAAAAAGCAGTAATTTTGTTCAGTATAACTATGTGAAATGATTAAAAATATCCTATATCAACAGCAAGAAGAGCGTGACGGTTGATTCAAGTCTGTTATGATATTACAAATCCGAAAACCTTGAAACGTGAGTTATACAGACCTGCTAACAAGATACTCATTTTATTTCGCAAACTCATAAAATGAAATTGTTAGTCAGTCGGC
>JBBAAT010000381.1:0-2767 GCA_041658145.1 Bacteroidales bacterium
AACGATTATAAACGTTTGTTAAGCATTTGCAAAAAATATTGTTATCTAATCTGATTAATCCACAAAATTTATTTTCAGGGCTAAAGCCCTATAATATCATGGTTTTTAATAACCCCGACCTTAGCTTCGACTACGCTCAGCTACCAAAGGTCGGGGTTAAGCTAATGCAATGAATACTTGGACTTTAGTCCAGTTTGTGAATTAATCAGGCTAAGTAAATATTATTTTGATCTTAACAAGTTGGGTCTTTACTTTCCCCACTTACCAGGATTCTCGCGCCATTTGGCAAGTGTGATCAAATCTTTTTCCTCCACAAAACCGCTTTTAGCAGCCTGCTGAATAAGACATTCGTAATTACTTAACGTCATTACCGGACATTTGGCTTTTTTAAACGCTTCTTCTGCAACCTGAAACCCGTAAGTAAAAATAGCAGCCATTCCTTTTACTTCACAGCCGGCTTTGCGCAAGGCTTCCAATGCTTTGAGGCTGCTGCCTCCGGTTGAAATAAGATCTTCAATGATTACAACAGATTGCCCTGATTCTATTACTCCTTCAATTACATTTTCCAACCCATGATTTTTTTCTGATTGACGTACATACACAAAAGGAAGTCCCATATCCTGCGCTACCAGCGCTCCTATTGCAATGCCGCCGGTAGCAATACCTGCAATAACTTCAGGGACACCAAATTCTTCGTTAATAATGCGGACAAACTGCTGCCGGATATATGTGCGGATTTTCGGATAAGACAGTGTTTTCCTGTTGTCACAATATATAGGCGATCTTAATCCCGATGCCCATGTAAAAGGATTAGCAACTTCCAGTTTTATTGCTTTAATTTGCAATAAAAATTCTGCTACTTTTAACGCCGACTCATTACTTAACTTCATACCGCAAATGTATAAAGTTTTTATTAACAACAAATGTATTTTCCTGAACCCGGATAGCAACATGTTCCCGGGCAGAATTGGAGAAATCCACCAATATTATTCCGAATCAGCTTTATTAACTGCTATTGACGAATTCGAAAAAGACAGACAAGCCGATACTCTTTATGTAACAGGAGATTCTGAAAAAATATTTTCTTTATTTCCTGTAATTCAAGCCGCGGGAGGATTAGTAATAAAAAATAACGACCTGGTTTTGTTCATCTACCGGTATGGTAAATGGGACATCCCGAAAGGCAAGGTCGAGCCGGGGGAAAGTCTTAAGGAAACAGCTGTCAGGGAAGTTATAGAGGAAACCGGTGTTACAGGATTGGAAATTACAAAAGAACTTACTCCAACCTACCATACTTATAGGATAGAAGGCAGGCGCGTTATAAAAAAAACCTGTTGGTTTGAAATGTCTTATAAAGATGATTCACGGATACTGCCTCAGGTTGTCGAAGATATCACTGTTGTGAAATGGCTGAGCAGGAAAGATATTCCATGGGCAATGAGGGATTCGTATGCTTCGATCATTGAATTGCTGACGAATTCAGGATATTTATAATGTTAACCTGCATGCTCTCGCTCATGCCGGATGCGCTATTCAAAATTTTCTAAGAAAATTTGTGAATAATGCAGGTATAAGCATTTATAATTGGATTTGCCTGCCCGTTCATGCCTACCAGACAGGCAGGCGTTCAGTCGGGCAAAAAATTCAATATATTTACAATAAGCTGTTTATAGCTGTATTATGGAATAATAGTAACCATTATTGATATAGTAGATGAAGCTGAACAAATATGCGGAAAACCTGATCAAGCAAGATATACTGATGAACTTCGCTGTAATAAAATGGGTTGACGGCACCTTGATTGATACTGTGTGGAAAATTGTTCAATAACACTTTCTGAGAGAGAGAAATATATCTAATCCTTTAGTTATTCAATAATATTTAGCTCTTTAATAATATTAGAGGCTCCTGCATATTTATCAGTGATAAACAAGACATATTTAATGTCAACATTTATTGCCCTCTGATAGTTCTGATTAAAAAGAATTGGGCTACAGGTGGCTTCCCAGTTCACATCGAAAGTAAGACCTGTTAATTCACCGTTGGCATTAATTACGGGAGCTCCTGATACACCTCCGGTAACATCGTTATTTGTTAAAAAGCACACTCTCATTTCTCCATCGGTTGCATATTTGCCATAATCCTTGGCTTCGTATAATTGTTTCAGTTTTGCCGGAACTACAAAATATGGATTCAGAGGATCTTCTTTTGACATAAGATCAGATAAAGTAGTATAATAATTAAAGCTTATATTTGCATCTGGCCTATAATCGGAAACCTTACCATAAGTAAGTCGCATTGTAGAATTGGCATTAGGATAAAATTTCTTTTCTTTATCCATTTCCATCAAGCCCTCGGCAAACAATCTGTTCCCTTTGGTAAGTTCAAATCTTGCATTTTTGTATGAATCCGATATTTCTTTTCTTTTTGCATATATTGAAGTCATCACAACATAGCCAGGGTCTTTTTCTAATTTTTTTATGTCAGGATTTTTAAGGAATTTTAACACTTTGTCTTCGTTTGCAAAAATAGACTTATTGTACATTTGAGAAACATATTTGTAGATATTGCCGTTGTACTTATTTTTGATAGTGGCAAAAATATCAGCTTTAAATTCATCTGGGATAGCATCTGAAAACATTTCCATCATTGCAACGCAAATCTTTTTGTCGGTTTCAATATCGTAATTTTTAAAATAAATTTTCGCAGTATAAGCAAGGTTTTGAGCAAGTTTATTGATGGAATCAGTATTAGAAGATTGTTTAAG
>JBBAAT010000382.1:0-2764 GCA_041658145.1 Bacteroidales bacterium
GAAAGTGGTGAATGAAACTGAAAGCGGAATCAAATACTGCGATGGCATTGTGGAAGATATAACCGAATACCATCTGTCGGAAATTGCTAAAGAAAAAATTTCTGAGGAGCTGCAAATTTCACAATCATTATTGAACCGTCCTGTTAAGGATTACATAAAACCGCCTATTGTTTGTGATATTAATACACCTATAAAGAAAGCAGCTGCGCTAATGAATGTTCACAAAAGCGATGTTGTGCTTGTACAAACTACAAAAGGAGAATTTGCTGGTATTGTTACTGATAATGATTTAAGAAAAAGAGTAGTTGCACAAGGATTTGACACGGATGAACCGGTTTTTAAAATCATGAGCGAGCCTATTATTTTTCTGCCGGAAAATGCATTGTTATATGAGGCGTTTTATATGATGCAGGATAACAAAGTCAATCATCTTATCGTTAAAGACGGTTCAGGGAAAATAAAAAATATAATAAGCAGCTCAGAACTTCTGAATATACAAAAGCATACATCAGAACTTCTGATAAAGAAAATCGGATTATCCGAAACTCCTGATGATTTGATAATGGTTCAGTTGTTACTGAAGCAGATAATCAGGAATTATACCGGCAGCGGGGCTAATCCGCAACACATCACACGCATTATTTCTTCCGTTTCGGATTCAATTATTGAAAAACTGAACCAACTGGCTATAGAAGAACTTGGGCAGCCTCCGGTTTCTTATTCATTCATTACACTCGGAAGTGTGGGACGGGAAGAACAAACATTGGCTACCGATCAGGATAACGCCATCATATATGAAGATGTGCCCGATGAAAAAGAACGGGAAGTGAATGACTATTTCCTGAAACTCGGCGAAAAAATATGCATCTGGCTCGACAGGATCGGTTATTCTTTTTGCAAGGGAAATATCATGGCAATGAATCCGAAATTCTGTAAACCCTTATCGGTATGGAAAAAATATTTTTCGGAATGGGTTGCCACCAAGGAACCGCAGGATCTGCTTGACATCAATATATTTTTTGATTTCCGCTTTTCCTACGGAAACCCCGACCTTGCTAAAAACCTGAAAGATCATTTAAACGACACTATCGAGAATAATAACCTTTTCTTTTATCATCTTGCATTAAATACGCTGTCGGTAAAACCACCCGTTAGCTTCTTCGGGAATATTATAAAAGAGGATAAAGAAAACCACCCCGACAGTTTTGATATTAAACGGGCAATTATGCCGGTTGTTGGATTTGCAAGGGTTTATGCGTTGAAAAACGGGATAAGTGATGGAAATACATTAGTCCGCATCGGCAAATTATTTGAAAAAAATATCATACTGAAATCAGAACATGAAATGATTGTCCAGATGTATTCCTGCCTGATGAATCTTAGGTTCAGGCATCAGGTTGATCAGTTAATAGAAAGCAGAATAGCGGATAATTATATAAATCCGAATAAACTTTCGGAATTAGATCAGACCATACTGAAAAAAATCTTTTCACAGATAGGCTTACTCCATACAAAACTGAATTTCGATTTTAAAGGAACGATGAGTTAATAACATTTTATCATTTTATTTTTACCCCGTTTGTTTGTAATTTAAAAAAATTATGTACGTTTGATTTTTTATTTCCATTTTTAAAAATATTGTTAATCAATTAATAACGGAATTTATTAACTTGTAATTTATTTTTCATTTTTCATTTTAATATAGCTAAAAAGGAGGTTTTATGTTACATGGTCCCGCCGCAAAATTAGAAAATGATAACGCGGCATCGAAAAAAGCAAAACTAGGTATTGTTTTGTTTTTCTTTTACCTGATTATTTATGCAGGGTTTGTATTTATCGGACTTGCCTGCCCCGAACTTATGGGCGTGCATGCTCTTGGAAAACAGAACCTGGCTATAGTTTATGGCTTTGGACTAATCATCCTTGCTATTGTAATGGGTTTTATTTACAATGCTTTATGTACCCGAATGGAAAATAAAATGAACACTAAAAAATAGGAGAACTTACAAATGATATATGATGTTTCAGTTTTCGCAATTTTAATTTTTATTCTTTTTGTTATCCTTGTATTGGGTTTATCGTTTTACTTTGCCCGTAAAACTAAATCAGCGTCAGGATACTATGCCGCAGGTGGCAATATTCACTGGGGTGTAAATGGTATCGCCTTTGCCGGCGATTATCTTTCAGCAGCTTCTTTCCTTGGAATTTGTGGAATGATTGCTTTTTCCGGTTATGATGGTTTTCTCTATTCCATTGGTTATTTGGCTGGTTGGGTTGTGGCTTTGTTTATTGTAGCAGAACCTTTAAAAAGGCTTGGAAAATTTACTTTTGCCGATGCTCTTGATTCACGCTTTAATTCAAAAGCGATTAAACTTACTGCATCTATCAGTACTCTTATAGTTTCGTTGTTCTACCTTATTCCCCAGATGGTAGGAGCCGGCGATTTGATAGTGCCATTATTGGGGTTCCCACACTGGGTAGGTGTGATAATAGTGGGGTCTGTTGTTATTCTGATTGTTGCCACTGCAGGTATGACATCTACTACGTATGTTCAGTTTATAAAAGGTGGTTTGCTCATTATTTTTTCTACCATACTTACCATTTATATCCTGAAAAATGGATTTACGCTTAACCCCGGAAAAGATTATCATAAATTTACTAAAATGGACGTAAAGCTTTCTGATGGTAAAATTTCTTCTTTGCAAGATAGCACTTACCTTGTAATAAAAGATACCATTATTGATAAGAAATTTCATTTTGTAAA
>JBBAAT010000383.1:0-2757 GCA_041658145.1 Bacteroidales bacterium
AAGCGTTCATCACCTGTCCCATGCCAAGCTGTTTTTGCCGTACATATTCCGAAACGCTTTCTTTAAGCAGAGCCGCTGAGAAACCGGAGGCATTGTTAATTATTTCTTTTACTTCAGCGATAAACTGTGCAGAATTTTCCTTCCATTTATCTTTAACTGTTTTTTCATCAAAAATCTTTGGCGCTTCAAAAAAGAAAGATGACTGTGCCCATAGTTCGCTTACTAAATTCACGCGTTCTTTTACCAGATTACAGACCTTTAAAATATATGAATGATCTGAGTTTATGCCCTTTTCTTCAAGGATTTTTGCAAAAAGGTTTGCAATCTCTTCATTTGACTTTTTCAACAAATACTGATGATTGAACCATTTTGCCTTTTCAGGATCGAACCTGGAACCTGATTTCCCTACTCTGTCAAACGAAAATGCTTGTATCAATTCTTCCATTGAAAACAGTTCTTTTTCCGTTCCGGGGTTCCAGCCAAGCAGTGCAAGCATGTTCACCACGGCTTCAGGAAAATAGCCCAATTCGCGATAACCGGAAGATATTTCGTCTGTTTTCGGGTCAGTCCATGTTAACGGGAACACAGGAAATCCGAGCCTGTCGCCATCGCGCTTGCTGAGTTTTCCGTTTCCATCGGGTTTTAAAAGCAGTGGAAGATGCGCAAATTGAGGCATTTCGTTTTCCCAACCGAGATACGTATAAAGTAAAACATGCAGAGGCGCCGACGGAAGCCATTCTTCGCCGCGTATCACATGGGTAACTTTCATCAGAAAATCGTCCACAACATTTGCCAAATGATAGGTCGGAAAACCATCCGATTTGAAAAGGACTTTATCATCAAGTTGCGAAGAATCAACTATAACTTTTCCTCTTATCAGGTCGTTCACCTCTATAGTTTTGTTTTCCGGTATTTTTAACCTGATCGCATACAACCCGCCATTACTGATTTTTTGTTTTATTTCGCTATCTTTTAACGTAAGCGAATTATTCATTGAGCTGCGATTGGCCGAACTGTACTGGAATGTTTGTTTTTGAGATTCATATTCTTTTCTCTTAGCATCTAGTTCTTCAGCAGAATCAAATGCATAATAAGCAGAACCATTTTCTATCAGTTGATCTGCATACTGTCTGTATATTTCTTTTCTTTCTGACTGGCGATAAGGCGCATACTGTCCGCCAATATGAATGCCTTCATCGAATTTAATTCCGCACCAGTTCAGCGATTCGATGATATATTCCTCAGCCCCCGGCACAAAGCGGGCTTGATCGGTATCTTCAATGCGAAGGATGAAATCTCCGCCAAATTTTTTTACAAACAAATAATTATACAGTGCTGTTCTCACTCCGCCAATATGCAATGGTCCTGTGGGGCTGGGTGCAAACCGCACTCTTATTTTTCGTTCCATGATTGCTGAATTATGTAATGGCGACACTCACTTACTTACCACTTTAAACTCCGTCCTTCTGTTCTGTTGGCGACCTGCTTCAGTATCGTTAGCAGCAATGGGCTGATCGAAGCCATAACCTTTATATGTAAGGCGACCGGCGTCAATTCCGTTCTTCACAAGATAATCTACCACTGCCTTTGCGCGGTTTTGAGAAAGTGTTTTATTGTAAGCGGCAGAACCAATATTATCTGTATGTCCTGATATCTCTATTTTTAAAGTAGGCATATCGGTAAGCAATTTAACTAATCTATCGAGTTCTGATTTTGATTCGGGTCTTAATGTGGCTTTATCAAAATCGAAGAAAATATTTTTCAGTACGATCTTGTTCCCTACTTCAATTTTCTTCATCCTGATATCTTTCACAATTTCGTTGTAACCAGTGGCTGCCGGAATATCAAAGTTTTCGGAATGAAATAAATAACCATCAGCTTTTACCGTAATACCGTAATTCACGCCGGAAGGTAATGATACTAAGTATTTACCCGTTGCGCTATTCGATTCAAAACTGGCAATGACTTCGTTTTTTATATTATCTGTAAGTTCAATAGTAGCTTTTATTGGGGATGAAGATATATCATCTACAATCGTTCCTTTAAGCAAGGTAAGATTGTTTGATTTTATTTCAACAGTTGGTTCTATTACTGTTTCACTTACAGGTTTGGTAAGGCTTGCAAGGAGATTATCTTCGTTGTTGTTGATCACAGGTTTTTCCTGTCCTAGAAAAGTAATCATATAAATATCCTGTCCCCCATACCCGCCTGCTGAAGCTGATGAATAATAGCCATGCCTCCCGTTTGCAGAAATAGTAAAGAAAACATCATCATCAGGTGTATTTATGGGATAGCCTATATTTTCAGGCTCCGACCATTTTCCGCCTTCAAAAACAGATTTGAAAATATCGTACCCCCCCATGGTTTTATGTCCTCTGGAACTAAAATACAGCGTTTTTCCATCAGGATGCATAAAAACTCCTTCTTCATCGTATTCAGTATTGATGACAGGCCCAAGGTTAACAGGTTCTGTCCATTTTCCTTTGTCGTTTTTCCTGGTCATATCAATATCATGGCATCCATATCCTCCCGGTTTGTTGCTCACAAAATAAAGCGTCCTGCCATCCGGACCGAAAGACGCGCTTGTTTCATGGTAATCACTATTTATCATTTTTGAAAGCCAGTCAGGTTTTGACCATTGGCTCCCTTCCATTTTACTTTCATAAAGATCTCCTCCTCCTTTTATTTTATATATCAGCAAAGTTTGTCCGTCAGGCGACAATCCGGCTGTGGCATCATGAAGTTCGCTATTTAAAG
>JBBAAT010000384.1:0-2750 GCA_041658145.1 Bacteroidales bacterium
GCAATAACATTAAAAATATCTGCCGTAGTTCTTGACAGCGTGAATCCAAAATATACACAATCCAGAAGATTTCCTGCCATTGCTATTGCAGTGGGAATAATAAATATCACCAGGAGCATTGTTTGGTATATCCTTTTAGATTTTAAATGAAAGGGAATTATGCTGAAAAAAATAAAAATGGAATAGAACACGATTATGGCAGAAAGATCAAACCGTAGCCCATAAAATATAATTAGCATAAAATCACCAAAGCCAATTTCGCCGAAGTGTTCATGAAAAAAAATAAAAAAAAGAATCCTTGTTAAAGTAAAAAGGATGAAAGCAAAAAGAATTCTTGCCAGAAATATTTTATAATGCCCGCCCGAAAGTAGCTTTTTCATCGTTCACAAAAATACAAAGAAATGTGAACGGGAAATAAATTGTATAGTAGTGTTAAGTTAATAAACAGATGACGCAAAGATTGCTTCGTCGTACCTCCTCGCAATGACGTCATTGCGAAGCCGACGCAGGAGGCTGAAGCAACTTAGCGAAGCGATTTCATGAACACGTTTAAAATTAAATAATTTGTGAATAATCTCAATGCGAGAATTTAGGTTTAACATAACAGTAGTTTAGTATTGGATGTATTCAGATTATCAGAAAATAATAACTTTTACAGTCCGAATGGCTTCAGTAGCGGCGTTACCTGCCTTATCCGAAACATTATATTTCACTTGGTAAAAGCCGGTATCTGTTGTATTTACATTATTTGTAACCACAATATTAGAAGTGATGTCGCCATCGATATCATCGGTCGCAGTGGCGCCTGGATCTAAGTATGCTGTTCCTGTTCCAACAGTATAGGGATTATCTCCTTTAATAGTAATAACAGGAGCAGTAGTATCTTTTTCGTCCTTGTTCTTTTTTTTGCAGGAAGACACAAAGACCATGCTTGCCAGTATGATAATAACGAAAAAGAAAATTGTTGTTTTCATAGAAGTGAGTTTACTTCTACAAATGTACATACTATTTTTAAAATCATACACAAACTGAATAAATACTCAAGCGCATTTGGTGTTTTGAAATTTTACGTATATTTGCATAAAACAAGCGTACGTACATTATTTCTTAATATGCTTAAATTATGCAACTACTATTAAATATTGATGATAAAAACAAAGCCGCTTTACTTTTGGAGTTTTTAAAGAGTCTTAATTACGTCAACGGCGTTAAACAGGTGGATGATTCACAAACATTTGATATTCCTGAATGGCACAAACCAATTTTAGATAAACGTTTAAAAGAACATTACGCAACCAATGATGTTTCGGTTACGACACGAAAGCATTAGAGCTTTGCCTTTAAAACGATTCCCATATTTAGTGTATTATATTTTTGAGAATAATACTATTATTATTCTTGCTGTATTTGCCGCACGGCAAGATCATTACAATATGATTGAAAAATTATAACGTCTGTAATATCCCTATGACATTGCTATAACATTCTATCATACGAGAGGAAAGATAAAAAAATCCCGTAAATAAACATTACAGGAAGATGATTATCGGATGCGGTATAATTTTATTGCCCTGCATATTCAATAAAAAGAGTAAGTATTTGAAAGAGTTGAAGTGAAGCTTCTTCCGGATAGATATCATGAGTGTTGTCATTATATCCGCTCATGGATTTAGTGAAAAAACTGTATTTTTCAGTATTATAGTTTGGAAGAACAATGGTATTAGACAACAATTCTTTTTTTTCTTTTTCATATTTGGAAATCTGGTCTTTCTCTTTTTGGGTTACTCCTGTGTAAATGGCTGTTTCTCTGGAACTTAGAGTTTTGTCATATAAATTTGCAATCTTATATTTTTCGGGGAGTTTTTTTATTTCCTGATATACATAGGTATTGGTATTTTTAACCGTAAGAATTTTTTCATAAGTCCAGCGATTTTCATACTTGAGAACAAGGCGACTTTTTCCTTTTATTCCATGCGTTTTTATTCGTTCAATTCTTTCGGCTTTAGTTTTATTTATATTTTGTGTATTATATCTATCTTCGTTCAGTATCAATACAGAATCAGTTTTTTCAAAAATGATTTCTCCATTTTTAGTTGAAACAATCCAGCCTTTGGGAATAGAAGTTATTATTTTATTCAGGATGGAATCCTCATGAAAATGTAATGAAGTTGTATCTGAATTCTGAGTATAAGAAAACCGGCTGGATATAATAAAAGTTATAATTATGAATAGAAGCTTTTTCATTTTTGACGATATTAATATTGCCATATAAATATCAGCAATAATAGTACCTTTTTAATAAAAAAAAGAGATGCCATTGCGCACCTCTTTTTTAACTCTTTTATGTATTAATGTTTATTTAGAAGGAGTGTATACTGATTGACCGTTAACAGAAACTGCATCTTCAGTGATAGTATAATTAATTGTCCATCCTCCGGAAGTAAATGTAGCAGAAGCAGTACCGGCAAAAGTTCTATTAGCTTGTGGAGTAGCACCGCACATAAATGTTTGAGCTGGCATAGTCATAGAAGAACCACTTAAAGTAGCATAAGGCTGAGCGTTAGTATATCCGGCAAATTTTGCAAAATAAATTTTATTTTTTGTTGTGGTTGAAGCAGTAACAGCTTCAATTTCTGCAGGATAAGTTGTTCCATCAATAATATCAACATGAGACCATGATCCGGCAAGATAAGGAGCAGCATCAACAGTAACTGTTCTTGATTTAGAAGCAGAGTTTCCGGCAGCGTCAG
>JBBAAT010000385.1:0-2741 GCA_041658145.1 Bacteroidales bacterium
TTTGTTTAGATCGGAGCGGAGGGAGTCCCAATTGTTTTCTTCCAGACATTTGCCAAGGTATATTTTGCGTATCAGAGCGGGAAGTACATGGGATGTCTCAAGGTTAAAATTGTCATTGTATCCGTATAGATTTGTCGGCATTACAGCTATATAATTGGTTCCGTATTGGAGGTTAAAGCTTTCACACATTTTTAATCCGGCAATCTTGGCGATGGCATAGGGTTCATTTGTGTATTCCAGCGGGCCTGTCAATAAACATTCTTCGTGCATGGGTTGCACAGCTTCACGCGGATAAATGCATGTGCTGCCCAAAAAAAGCATTTTTTTTACGTTGTTTAGAAAAGACTGATAAATAACATTGTTTTGTATCATCAGGTTTTCGTAAATGAAATCGGCCCGGTAAGTATTATTGGCTATGATACCGCCCACCTTGGCCGCAGCGAGGATGACGTATTCGGGTTTTTCTTTTGCAAAAAAATCCGCTACTGCCTGCTGATTCATCAAATCCAATTCATCAATTGTTTTTCCAACCAGGTTGGTATATCCTTTTGATTGAAGGTTTTTCCAGATGGCAGAGCCTACCAGTCCGAGATGTCCGGCGACGTATATTTTACTGCTCTTATTCATATACTGCGAATTTAATTCGTGTCCCGCACATGCGGGATTATACATACACTCTGGAATCATGCAATTTTTTCACAAATTCCAAATCATGCTTCATCATTAATTTTACCAATTGTTCAAAGCTGGTTTGGCAAGGGTTCCAGCCGAGGAGTGTTCTGGCTTTGGTTGGGTCGCCGCAAAGTTGTTCCACTTCGGCGGGGCGGAAAAACTTTGGATCTACTTCTACCAGGATTTCACCTGTGGCCTTGTCGATGCCCTTTTCCTGTATTCCTTTTCCTTTCCATTCTAATTCCATGCCTGCTTCACTGAAAGCAAGGGAACAAAATTCTCTTACAGAGTGCATTACACCGGTAGCGATTACAAAATCTTCCGGAACAGGGTGCTGTAACATCATCCACATGCACTCTACAAAATCTTTTGCATAACCCCAATCACGCAATGCATCAAGGTTACCAATGTATGTTTTTTTCTGATAACCATGCGTTATGCGCGATGCTGCTAAAGTAATTTTTCTGGTTACAAAGGTTTCACCTCTTCTTTCACTTTCGTGATTAAATAATATACCGTTTACGGCAAACATATTATATGATTCCCTGTAGTTTTTAGTAATCCAGAAACCATATTGCTTGGCAACACCATAAGGTGAGCGCGGGTAAAAAGGTGTAGTTTCCTTTTGCGGTACTTCCTGCACTTTGCCATATAATTCTGAAGTTGATGCCTGGTATATTTTAGTTTTGTTTTCCATGCCCAGAATTCTCACAGCTTCAAGGATACGCAAAGTACCTATAGCATCCGATTCGGCGGTATATTCAGGCACTTCAAACGAAACTTTTACATGGCTTTGGGCAGCCAGATTATAAATCTCATCGGGTTTTACTGTTTGTATGATACGAATAAGCGAACTACTATCCGTCATATCGCCATAATGCAGCTCTAACTTCCGTTTCTGGTGCATGTCTTTGATCCACTCATCGAAATAAAGATGCTCAATGCGGCTGGTATTAAAATAAGAAGCACGACGCATAATACCGTGTACTTCGTAACCTTTTTCTAATAAAAATTCAGCTAAATAAGAACCGTCTTGTCCGGTAATACCTGTAATAAGGGCTGTTTTTGGCATATTAGTTATTTTAATTAATAAATTCTACTACCTCAAAAGTTCAAGGTTTAAAATTCAAGCAACTCATTTTATTTGGTATGGATGGAAGTCAAATCAAATGTTTTTACGTTATTCCAATCTATTTCTTTTTCCGCTGTGCCTATGTCTATAAATGAAAAATCCGTCAAGTATTTGTCAAGTTTGGATAATGCAGACTTTAATCCAACATAAGATTTAAATTTTCTATTTAAAGGCAGTCCTTTAATATTAGGTTGATCAGGGTCAAAATCACGGGGATGGAAATATGTCATTATATAACCGGATTTTTTGCTAAACCTTTTAATAAAAGAATACGGGATCGCCCTGAAATAACCGCCTCCGGAAAAAATAATATTACAGGATAAAAACTGGTAAACATTGATTGGAAATTCTTTTATTGATTTTCCATTAATAAGAAAAACCGACGGCTCTCCTTTTCCATAGGAAGGGAATCCTCCGTGCGCCCTGTGGGCGGGGAAAACCGAACTGTCAACTTCTATTCCCATGTTGCAGAGGATTTCGAAAGCCCATGTTGTTGTTTCGGTAATGGAAAAGCCCGGAACCCGGTAAATGCGCACTTTTTTCCCGATAATATCTTCAATGGTTTTTACCGATTTTTCAACATCCGCACGGAAAACATTTTTATTCTGCTCATAAACCAATTGATGGTGATATGAATGCGAACCGATTTCATACCCAAGTTTGTCAATCGTTCTGATTATATCAGGGTGCTTTTCGGCTATCCAGCCGAGGCAGAAAAATGAAGCACGGACATGATGTCTTTCAAGAACGGAAAATATTCGCTCCATGTTGTTATGAAGACGGCTTTCATAATTGTTCCACTCTTTTGCGGTTTTAGTGGAATCATTATCTAAAATGTGAAACCAATCTTCTATGTCGAAAGTGAGGATGTTCAATTTTAAATAAATTGATGTTAGAATTTCTAATCATTCATTATTTACAATAATTCTCAATACCC
>JBBAAT010000386.1:0-2738 GCA_041658145.1 Bacteroidales bacterium
AAACCGTGGTTTAAGCGCTACCATTCTTTGAAAGCCCCAAATTCCAAGACACAAGCCCCAAATTCCAAGATCCAAAATCCCGAGTTTCAAGCAGGGCAGGCGGGTTTGGGACTTGGAATTTGAGTCTTGGAATTTAATATGGCAAGGTCTTTCCTTTGTAAGATTCGCAGTCGTCACAACTTTTTGTACAGGGCTCTACATGAATAGTAACTTCGATATTGTTGATCATCCTTTCAATTTCCTTTTCAATAGCATCACACATATCATGTGATTCTTTTACGGAATAATCCTGTGGAACTACTAAGTGAAGATCAACATATTTCAAATGACCTGCTTTTCTGGTCCGCAATTGATGAAATGCCATACATCCGAAGTTCTTGTCACGGATTGCTTTTTTTATAATATCAATTTCTTCGTCAGCCAGTTTTACATCCAATAGCGGAGAGTAAGCGGTTTTTAATAGAATAAAGGATTCTCTAAGGATTAGCAGAGCTACAAGGATAGCAAAGATAGGGTCAAGGATGTGATAGCCTGTAATCCAGATTAAGAAAAGGCCTATTGCAACACCAAGAGAAGTGTAAACATCAACTTTAAGATGCAGGGCATCTGCTTCTAAGGCAATGGAATCAGTTTCTTTTGCTACTTTGTAAAGTCTCCGTGAAATAAAAAAATTTACAACAGAAGAAATAAACATCACAATAAAGCCTAAACCAAGATTTTCCACTTCATATTTAATAAGTATCTTATGAACAGCTTCATAAATAATCCATATTGCAGCAACAAAAATCAGCAAAGCCTCAATAACGCCTGAAATATTTTCAAATTTACCATGTCCATAAGGATGTTCTTCATCCGGTGGTCCATCTGAAATTTTTACTGAAAAAAAAGCTATTATTGAAGCAAGCAGATCCATAGTGGAATGGATGGCTTCGGAAATAATACTCACAGATCCGCTCATAATTCCAACAACCGTTTTCATAATGATAAGACAGGTATTAGAAATTATGGAAAGCCTTGCAGTCCTGACTTTTTTGTTCATAATAGATTTTATAAGTATTAATTGTTATAAAAGACCGTTTAAAATTATACGTACAAAAAGGCTGTAATTCGGCTTGAATTTATCATTATAATTTCCAAGATTTATTTTTTGATAGTGTACATTAAAAGTGGGATTTAATGAAATAGACTGATTGAAATTTATTTCAATACCTGCGCCAAAAAAAGCTCCTATTCCGTTTCCGCTTTGCTTGAGATTATGGTAAGTAAAATAAGGATTTACCAAAGAATATTCAGCGCCTTCGATTTTGATTTTTGATTCCATGAATTTTGTATCATTAATATTGAAGCCTATTTCAGCAAATGGTCTGTATTTTTTTCCAGAACAGAAAGTATAGCTGTAGCCTATATCAATATTTGTCCTTTTTTCGGCGCCGCTAATTTCTTCCTGTTTATATATAGGTAAGGATGGATTGTATGGATCGTAAGTTTTTATTGTAAAAACATCCTTTGCTTTGAGTTTTGCATAATTTAACTGCATAAAAATACCGGAATTATTGAAATTATATTTTACAAAAAACCCTAATAAAATAGCAGGAGAATACTTCATTTTTTTAGGTAGTTCTGATAGAGAAAAGGTATCGTATCCCAGAATATTTTTTATGTTTTGGTAATTATAATAGTGGTTAATAACAGAGTCAACTTTATTTACTCCGTTTCCGTTATAGTATTGGGCAGTATAACGGTTGGCAAAATAAAAACCCAGATTAGCGCCGAAATAAAAACCGGTATTATTCTTTTTATGTTTTGTAGAATCGCCGGGAAGATATATGCTTCTTAGAGATTTTTCTTTTTTATGAAAATTAAAATTATAGCAATACTGGGCTTTTGCCTGCCTTGTCGGCAGACAGGCAAACCCGGTAAATAATATCAGGCAAAGCAATATTAGTTTTAGCAGGAAGGAACAAGCTTTCATAATACTTTAATATATTTGTTATTGTTCGGGTTGTCTAAGAATTTCTGATATTCCATTTTATACCAAACCAAATCAGGTTTTAGGTTGATCCCGAGTACTCGGGAGAGCGGCTGGTTTGGTTGATGGTCTTTGGTTATTGGGTTTTTCCCCATATACTTTTGACTTTTTACCAAACTAGTTGCGCAACCCATTAACTCAATACCTAAACAGTAACATATATTTTACAAAAGTAAGTATTCTATTAAAAAATTCATAAGGTACTTGTGTATTTTTGAAAATTCATGTAGGTTTGCAATAATACACGTTTATGGCAAACCCGGTTAACATAAAGAACAAAAAGGCCTCATTCGAATATTTTCTCCTTGAAAAATATACTGCAGGCATCATGCTTTCCGGAACCGAAATAAAATCGTTGAGGGAAAGCAAAGCCAACATCGCCGATGCATATTGCCTTTTTGTTAACGGGGAATTGTTTATCCGAAATATGCACATTTCCGAATATAAATTTGGAACCTGTAACAATCATGAACCTAAACGCGACCGTAAACTTTTACTGACAAAAAAAGAACTGAAAAAATTAAACACCCGCCTGAAAGAGCAAGGAGTTACAATCATTCCGTTACGGCTCTTTATTAATGAAAAAGGCTTGGCAAAGCTGGAAATATCTCTTGCAAAAGGGAAAAAGCAATACGACAAACGCGAAACCCTTAAAGGAAAGGATATACAAAGAGAAATAGAAAGGGATAGGTAATAGTCATTAGTTGTA
>JBBAAT010000387.1:0-2737 GCA_041658145.1 Bacteroidales bacterium
CAGAAGCTTGTTCTTTTTGCAAAGAGAAAAAAAAGTCGCAACTGAAATATATTGAGCAGATCGGAAATTATTATAATGACCTGAATAGGACCATTATTCCTTTGTTTCCAACAGAAATCACAGGAATTGAAAAACTGAATCAACTTAGAATACTTCTTTTTGCCAATTAACAATATGCTGGTTGATGGAAGAGGAAATCGAACAATGATAGAAGACGTAATAATATATGGCATCTCTAAAAACTGAAAATCAGCTTTACCCCTAACCCTAAAGGGAGGCTGATTTTCAGATGTTTCACCCCTGCCTGTCCGGCAGGCAGGCTTTAGGGATGGGGTAAAAAACATCTGAAAATTAGTTTTTAGAGGTTACCTAAAACATACATAATCATTAGTAACAATGGAATCAACTAAAGAAGTTATTGTTTTAAAAGTAAAAGAAGCCTTGGTAAAAGATGTAGGCAGGGCAATTGCCAGAATTGATCCAAAAGATATGAAAACCGCAGGATTTGAACCCGGAGATATTGGCATTATTGAAGGTAAACGCAAAACTCCCGTAAAGGTAATGCCCTGTTACCCTGATGACAGAGGAAAAGGAATTATACAGATAGATGGAATAACGAGAGAAAACGCCCAGGCGGGTATTGATGAAAAAATAAAAATCACTAAAACAGACTATAAAGAAGCAAAAAAAATCAGGCTTAAGCCAAATACTTCTTCAGGTTCATCATATAAGGCAAATGATGCAAAATATATCGGGTCATTGATTGCCGGATTGCCGGTATCGGAGAGTGATAAAGTAAGAGCCAGCCTCTTTGGATCAAGATCAATAGATTATACCGTCACGGAAACCATTCCTGCAGGGGTAGTGCTTATTCAACCCAATACGGATGTACAATTAGATATATCAAAGCAAACAGAAAAACGTTCGGCCAAAGTATCTTATGAAGATATCGGAGGGCTTGCCATGCAAGTACAGCGCATAAGGGAAATGATCGAGCTTCCTTTAAAATACCCTGAAGTATTTGAACGTTTGGGTATTGATCCACCAAAAGGAGTATTTTTTTATGGACCTCCGGGAACCGGGAAAACCCTGATTGTACGGGCTGTCGCCAACGAAACAGACGCTTATTTTATTCACATTTCCGGCCCCGAAATCATGGGTAAGTTTTATGGTGAAAGTGAAGAGCGTTTACGAAAAATTTTTACAGAAGCTCAGGCTCATGCGCCTTCTATTATTTTTATTGATGAGATTGATGCCATTGCGCCAAAGAGGGAAGATATGGGCGGGGAAAAACAGGTTGAAAAACGCGTCGTCGCTCAACTATTAGCGCTGATGGATGGATTGGAGTCAAGAGGTAAAGTAATTGTAATTGCAGCGACCAACATTCCAAATACGATTGATCCAGCCCTCAGGAGGCCGGGACGGTTCGACAGGGAAATTGCAGTTACTATCCCCGATAAAAAAGGCAGGCTGGAAATCCTGCAAATACACACGCGTGGAGTTCCGTTAGCACAAGATGTCAGCCTCGAGAGACTATCTGAAATTACACATGGCTTTGTGGGCGCCGATCTGGAAGCGCTGGCACGGGAAGCAGCTATGACTGCTTTGCGAAAAATACTGCCCAAAATTGATTTTGAAATGGCAGAAATCCCTTATGAATTATTAATGGCGCTTGAAGTTACCATGAATAATTTTTATGAAGCCATGAAAGAGGTTGAACCTTCCGCTATTCGTGAAGTTTTTGTGGAAGTACCCGATGTTAAATGGGAGGATGTAGGTGGGCTGGATGAAATCAAAGAAGCCTTGAAAGAAGCCGTAGAATGGCCGTTGAAATATGCGGATATTTTCGAAAAAGCGCATACGAACCCTCCTAAGGGAATTATGCTTTATGGAAAACCGGGAACCGGAAAAACATATTTGGCTAAAGCAATTGCCAATGAAAGCGGAGTCAATTTTATCTCGGTTAAAGGTCCTCAGGTTATGAGCAAATATATCGGGGAATCAGAAAAAGGTGTTAGAGAGTTGTTTTCAAAAGCCAGGCAGGCTGCGCCCACGATTCTTTTCTTAGACGAAATTGACAGTATTGTTCCGCGCAGAAGCGGTGACACTTCCGGATCGAATGTTACTGAAAGGGTTATCAGCCAATTCCTCACAGAAATGGATGGTATTGAAGATATAAAAGGAGTTATGGTTTTGGCAGCAACGAACAGGCTCGATTTAATTGACCCGGCTTTATTAAGAAGTGGAAGGTTTGACATGATGTTCGAATTGCCACTTCCCGATGAAAATACAAGGGAAAAAATATTTGAAATTCACACCAGAAATAAGTCATTGGATAAAAAGATTAACCTTAAAAAACTTGCTAAGGAAACCGAAAACCTTACAGGCGCCGACATCGAATTTATATGCAGAAAGGCTTCAATGCTGGCAATACGTGAACTTATTGAAAATTCTCAAAACAATGATAAAATAAAAAACATGGATATTATCATTAAAGAAAAGCATTTTGAAGAAATAATTCAACTTGTTAAACAGCAAAATAGTATTAAAAAATAAGTTATTGTTTAGGTAGTAGGCAGGAGGCAGCGGCAGGAGGCAGCACTGCCGCTGCCTCCTGCATACTATATACAAATGGGTAAATAGTAACAAAATAAAATATAAACAGATGAATAATAAAGGTATTTACATCTACGGGATAGTGCCGAACTTTTACAGTACGGATATGTTTAGATCATTC
>JBBAAT010000388.1:0-2735 GCA_041658145.1 Bacteroidales bacterium
GGGATTATCATTATTGAGGGAAACGGGTATATCTGTATTTATAGGGGATTCTGGGGCTTCAGGGGGTATATTGGAGGTGATAGAATCAGTTGCAGGAATAGGTATATCTGCCATAGGCTCTTGAGGACTCAATGGAATAGAGTTTTCTTCGGGAATTGGGTTTTGAGGTTCGTCGGACATAGTATATAAATATATTATAACAAAAAATGAAATAATTAATCACTTGGATTGGTTTAAAAAACGTAATGTTGTATATTATAATATATGGCTACCGATAAAAATACAATTGAATCATACAATAAATACACTATCAAATGTGCAGAGAAAATGAGAAGCGGAAAAAATATCAAGCATACGTTTTTAGAGAAACCCGCTATGTATAAAAAACTTCCAAATTTGAAAGGTAAAACAATTTTATGTATCGGTTGTGGTACTGGTGAGGAATGTAAACACATAAAATCTCTTGGAGCAAAAAAGGTTGTGGGAATAGACATATCAAATAAACGCATCAATTTTGTAAAGAAAAGTTATCCAGATTTAGAATTTTATACTATGGATATGGAGAAATTAGATTTTGCTGATAATTCTTTTGATTTTATCTATTCCAGTTTAGCGTTACATTATGCAAAAGATTGGACAAAAATTTTAAATAAAGTTTATAAGATTCTGAAAAAAGATGGCGTGTTTCTTTTTTCTACACATCACCCAATTAAATGGGGGGCAGAAATAAATAAGTTAAAAGATAAAGATTCTTTCTTATTGGGATATAAAAAGTACAAATCTGGTGAAAGTAAAGTTTTTGGTGATTATTTAACTACAAGAAAAATCAATGATGTATTGTCGTCTGAAGATTTTAGGGTGAGTTACTATCATCGTTCTATTTCCGAAATAATTAGCGACATAATAAAGAGCGGATTTATAATTTCTGATTTTATCGAACCAAAACCATTAAAATCTGTACTCAAAGTAAAACCGGAGTTTTACAAAATCTACTCAAAAATCCCGCTCTATATGATTTTTGAGCTAAAAAAATCTAAAAATTCTTCTATTTTTTAATTCCTTCTATTTCTTTTATAAAAAAGTTTTTTCCATCTGAAAGTAATTTCATATAACCCCCATGCTTAAAAGATCCTTCGGATAATGATTTTCTATCCATATTACCTATTTTTATAAGAAAATTTTTTATACAACCTCCATGAGTAACAATTAATACATTTCCATTTAAATGCATAGCCGCTATTTCTTTTAGTTTCTTTATAACCCTAGTTATAATCTCTTCATCAGTTTCAATAAAGGGCGCGAGTCTAAATGAACTGTATTCATTTTCTGGTAAAGTTTCTCTTTCTTCTAATTTACTTTTAACGGTATTTTTATATACATTAACATGTTTTCCCTCAAACTTTCCATATGAACGCCCTCTTAGTAGTTGAGATTTTTGTATTGTAAGTTTACGATTAAGTTTAATTATTTCTGCTGTTCTGTGTGCCATAGATAAATCAGAAGCATAAATAGCACAAAATTCAATGTGTTTAAATTGTTCGCCAACTCTTTCGGCTTGTCTTATTCCAATCTTAGATATAGGAGATTCAGATTGACCTTGCGTTATCCTTTTTTCATTCCATTCTGTTTGTCCATGACGAACTAAATACATTGTACAAAAACTTCCTTTATTTTCTTTTTTCATAAACTATTTAATTTACTTTTTGCTACTTCTTCCCTCATCTGAATAACTGGAGACTTGAAATAATATGCACTTACTTCTTCCAAACTGCCTGATATTCCTTTTTCTAAAGCAACTTTCATATATCTAATAACATCAACAATGCACCCTGCACTATTCGGACTATCTTCGACAGAAAGCTTAAGATCAAGCTCAAAAGGCACATCGCCAAATTGAGTGCCTTTTACATTGATATAACAAACCTTATTATCTTTTAAGTGACTTACAAAGTCAGAAGGCCCTATCCTAGTGGAAATGCTATCTCCTTCATCTAGATTAGATATTACCGCTTGTGTCTTTGATATTCGTTTACTTTCCAGTCTTCCCTCATCCAACATATTTCTAAAATCAGTATTACCACCTATGTTTAGTTGGTATGTATTATTTATCTTAAAACCCCTATCTTGAATCAATCTAGTTATCACTCTATGTAAAATAGTAGCACCGACTTGTGACTTTACGTCATCACCTGCACAAGGTAATCCTTTTTCTTTAAATTTATTTATCCATCCTTTATTAGAACAAATAAACTCTGGAATTGCATTTATAAAACCCGCACTTGCCTCTAAAGCACATTCGGCATAAAATCTGGCCGCCTTAGAACTTCCAACAGGTAAATAACATATCACTATCTCTGCCCCTGAATTTTTTAAAATCTCGACAACGTCAGAGTTCTGTTGATTATCATCAACAATAAAGTAATCTTTCATAGATGCTGATACTCCATCTAGAACATGACCTTTACTTACGATTATATTTTTATGTGGAACATCAGAAAACTTTTTAGTACAGTTTGGCTCAGAAAATATTGCTTCTGAAATATCTTTGCCAACTTTTCTTTTATCGACATCAAAAACTGCAACAATTTCTATGTCACTGACTTTATAATCACCTATAATTTCATTGATTAAACCAGTTTTATTATTGGTATTTTTATAAAACTCAATCCCTTGAACTAAAGAACTTGCGCAATTACCTAACCCCACTATTGCTACTTTTATTTTCTTCATATAAT
>JBBAAT010000389.1:0-2732 GCA_041658145.1 Bacteroidales bacterium
GCAGAGAATATTGTTTTTTCAATACCACCCCCAAAATCCACATGATTATCTTTAATCATGATCATATCATAAAGCCCCATGCGGTGGTTAAATCCGCCGCCTATTCTTACAGCCATCTTTTCCAGTTCACGCAGAAGAGGGGTTGTTTTTCTTGTATCTAATATTTTTGCTTTTGTTCCTTTAATAATTTCAACAAGTTCATTTGTTGCTGTTGCAATTCCACTCATGCGCTGCATAAAATTGAGCACTAATCTTTCTGCCGAAAGTATAGAAATGGAACTGCCTTCCACAGTAAATGCTACATCTCCTTTTTGGATATTAGTTCCATCATGAAGCCGTATTGATAGTTTTAATTTATGGTCAACTTTTAAAAATATTTTTTCAGCAATTGCCACGCCTGCAATAATGCCATTATCTTTTATAAGTAAATGGGCTTTACCGGCAGCATCTTTTGGGATACAGGAAAGAGAAGAGTGATCGCCATTTCCAATATCTTCTCGAAGTGCATTTTCAATGATTTCGTTGATTGTCATCAGGAAAATTTTATAAAAGGAAATTATTCTCCCTCGAATTCGAGTTTTTGTATCAAATAACCCGCATTCATTTTTTTAAGCAGGAAATAGGTCCTGAACGAACCGGAATCGGTAACATAATTGCCAATTGCATAAAGAGATCCGTCGTTCGAAGATCCCTGGTGACTGATAGTGAAGGATTTTGGTGGGTTTTTTAAAAAAAAATCTTTCAATATCAGTTCTGCCTGTGATTTGCTGTATGTGCCATCATTACCGGGAACTATAAGGTCGAGGGTGGAATTGAAATACTTTGAAACTGTGGTTGCATTTCCCGTTTTAATAGCATTACCTATATCTGCGATGATGTCGTTGGGTTGATGTAATAAAAATGAAGCAGATATTGTAGTAGTAATGGCCAAAATGATAATAATTGCTGAGATCTTTTTCATTTTTTGATGTTTTTAATTTTACAAAATAAAACGCAAAAATTGAACCAAATTTATGCCTGCTGCTTTATGGAAAATCTTACTTATGCAAAAATAAGCAATTTGAATTACAGTCAACATGTATTAGATTATTTTATAAAAATGTTAAATTTGACGGATTTATAACAAACATATGAAAATTACACTTCTTTTAACAGGAAAGACTAATGATTTATTCATTAGAGATGGTTATGCGATCTATGAAAAACGACTAAGCCACTACGTTTTTTTCGAGACTATTATAATTCCTGACTTAAAGAGTACCCGTAGCCTGGATGCCATGCAGATAAAAGAAAAGGAGGCCGAATTTCAACTGAAGCATCTTGAGAATTGTGATTTTATTGTTTTGCTTGATGAGCAAGGAAAAGAATTCAGAACAGTGGAATTTGCCGGATTTCTTCAGCAACGGATGAACAGCAGTATTAAAAACTTATTCTTCGTAATTGGAGGACCTTATGGTTTTTCAGAAAAAATACAGGCAAAAGCAAATATAAAGTTGTCTTTATCGAAAATGACATTTTCACACCAGATCGTTCGCTTGTTATTTATGGAACAATTATACAGGGCTTTTACAATTATCAGGAATGAGCCGTATCATCACGAAGGATAATTTTTTCCTGTGATTTTGGTTTATAGGAAAACTATTCGTTACTATTCACCCATTTGAATATAGTAGGCAGGAGGCAGCAGCAGGAGGCAGTTAATTTTTCGGTAATCCCGAGTACTCGGGACCGGATTATTTGCCATACTTCCAAAAACATAGTAGGCAGCGGCAGTAGGCACTTGGCAGTCACGAAACTGCCTCCTGCCTCCTGCCTTCTGCCTCCTGCCGCTGCCTACTACCTACTACCTGAATAGTAACAACTATTCCACCGCTTTTTCAACACACTTCCACAACTTGTCGGCTGAATTCTGCCAACTGAACCCCTGTCGACGGATTCTTCCTTTTGCAACGAGTTCCTGCCGAAGGGTTTCACTATTGGCAATTTTGAACATAGCGTTGGCAATGGAATCAACAGAAAACGGGTCTGCCAGTAGGGCTGCATCACCGGCAATTTCGGGCATTGAGGTAACATTTGAGGTAATCAGAGGTATTTCGCAGTAAAATGCTTCCAGAATAGGAATCCCAAAACCTTCGAAGCATGAAACATAGGTCATGGCAAGTGCAGATCCGATTATAGTATTCATCTCTGCCGGATTTACGTGACCGGTAAAATGTACATTTTTTTTATAAAGCATATTTTCATAAATGCTGTTTATTTCTTTAGTCCACCATTTTTTCCCTCCAACAATAAGAAGATTAATATCACTATGTTGTTTTTCTTTGAATAATTCGAAAGCCTTGAAAAGATTAATCAGATTTTTTCGTGGATGAAGTGAACCAACAAAAACGAAATAAGGTTGTCCGTTGCTATATTTCTGAATAGTAATCTTTTTTGCATCGGGGCTGGCAGGTTTATACAATTCATTGCACCCATTGTACACCACATCAATTTTTTCGGGCGCTACTTTGTATTTGGTTACAATATCTGCTTTCGAGTATTCTGAGACTGTTGCTAAACGCGTGGCTTTTCTGGCAAAACGCGGGAAGTACATTCGGTAATAATTCCTATACCAGAAAGGAAGGTCTTTGGGGGAATATTCAAAATTAAGGTCATGAATAACATTCACCGTTTTCACTTTTGTATGCAATGGCATCCAACCATCGGTAGAAAGATAAAGGTCGGCTTTATGC
>JBBAAT010000390.1:0-2724 GCA_041658145.1 Bacteroidales bacterium
AAGCTTTTCTTTGAAGTGATCATTTCGCCTTCATATCAAAAAAATGCACTTGATATCTTAAAGTTAAAGAAAAATAGAATAATTTTGCAGTTTAAATTTTCCGGTTTGCCGAAACGCCAGTTCAGAACAATTTTGAACGGTGTTCTGGAACAAAATAAGGATTTAAAAACCGAAGGCCCTGACGATATGCAGGTTGTTACGAAAGTAGCTCCTGACAAATCGCGGATATCAGATCTTGTATTTGCTAACATCCTTGTTAAACATACCAAATCGAATGCAATCGTGCTGGCAAAAAACAAGCAACTGATTGGAAGTGGCGCAGGACAAACATCCCGCGTGGATGCGATGAAACAAGCCATTGCAAAAGCAAAGGATTTTGGATTCGACCTGAACGGAGCAGTGATGGCTTCGGATGCATTTTTTCCTTTTCCCGATTGCGTGGAAATGGCTTATAAAGCCGGTATTAAAGCCATTATACAACCGGGTGGATCGGTAAACGATAAAGCATCTGTTGAATCTTGTGACAATAACGGAATAGCCATGGTAATTACCGGAACCAGGCATTTTAAACATTAAACTTAAACAGCAGGAAAAATGGGACTTTTTTCTTTTTTAACAAAAGAAATCGCAATTGACCTTGGGACAGCCAATACCATCATCATCTATAACGACAAGGTAGTAGTTGATGAGCCATCTATTATTGCCATGGACAGGCAATCGGGAAAGATCATCGCAATAGGTAAAAGGGCAATGCTGATGCATGGGAAAACGCACGAAAACATCAAGACCATCCGTCCTCTGAGAAATGGTGTAATTGCTGACTTTCATGCCGCTGAACACATGATCAGGGGGTTTATTAAAATGGTAAGCCCCCAAAAAACTCTTTTCCCTCCTTCGTTTAAGATGGTTGTTTGTATCCCTTCCGGTATCACAGAAGTGGAAGAACGTGCAGTTAGAGATTCTGCTGAACAAGCAGGAGCAAAGGAGGTACGGCTTATTCACGAACCTATGGCGGCAGCTATTGGTATCGGTATTGATGTGCTTGAACCAACAGGAAATATGGTAATTGATATTGGAGGCGGTACAAGCGAAATTGCCGTAATTGCACTTGGCGGTATTGTTTGTAATAAATCTATCCGGGTAGCCGGCGATGAATTCAATTCCGACATTGAAGAATACATGCGTAAACAGCATAACATCCACATTGGTGAGCGTACATCTGAACGCATCAAAATTGAAGTAGGCGCCGCCTTATCCGAAATAGATAACCCTCCTCCTGATTACGCTGTTCACGGAAGAGATATGCTTACAGGCATTCCGAAAGAAATTCTTGTCAACTATGCTGAAATAGCTCATGCGCTTGACAAATCCATTTCCAAGATAGAAGCTGTTATTTTGAATGCTCTTGAAATGACACCTCCTGAACTTTCCGCTGATATTTTCCGCACAGGTATTTACCTTGCAGGTGGAGGATCCATGTTGAGGGGGTTAGACAAAAGGATTTCGCTAAAAACCAAACTTCCTGTAAAAATTGCAGATGATCCGTTAAGAGCTGTTGCCCGCGGCACTGGTATTGCGCTCAAAAATTTCGATAAGTTCACGTTCCTTATTAAATAACCGATGTTACGCATATATTTGATAAGAATGTTATACTTTAAATGGTTAAATTGTTAAATGGTTTTATTGCTAAATTGTTTAGGTATACGGAGATAGAGGTATAAGGGTATAATGGAATAATAGCAAGCAATATTGATATAATAGAAATAACAGTAATACAACAAGCCAATAGTTATAAGCCATTTTTAAAAATGACACATCAATGAAAAAACTACTAACACTTTGCATTATTATGTTGACCATACAAGCATACGGACAGAAAATTTACACTGACCTTTATGGTTTCAGACTCGGACAGTATCGTGAAGCTGCAAAAAACGAATTAGGTATACCATTTCAATCAGGTAAATACGACGATGGTTTTGAGTATGAAGTATACTTACTAAAACCTGACACCTCACTATACATTACATTTGAATATGCTGCAAACAAAACAGACATTATTTGGAGCATACAGGTTTCAGGTTCCAACTCGACAATTGACATAGGTTTTCAAAACATAAAATTGGGCATTGATAAATCACAATTAAAAAAAGCATTTGGTAAGCCTACAACAAATGAAGACATTGGCGAGTACGGACACCAGTGGTCTTATGACAACTTTTCATTTGAAGTAAACCCGAAAGGAAAATTAACAAGCGTAAAAATACTTGACAACTCTAATGAACTTTTTGCAACACCTGACTTTAATAAAATCCCATCCTTTGACAAAATTCAAATGACTCTTAATTCAAATAACAACTCTGATATTTTGAATTTACTTTCTGGCGACATTGAAGTTTATAAAAATGACAGCACATACAATTTCAAAAAATCTTTTAAAACTGAAGAAGCCACCGACTATTCAAAAATTATTTCACTTATTAAAGCAATTTCAAAAGACCTTTCAACAGTGAACACCAAAAATGCAGACGAGTACGAAGAGAATATGCGATTCACATACGGTGAGGATACAAAACATGTTATCAAAATAAAAAAGGGACACATGATAAAAGAAATTGTGTTGAAGTATTACTTTGGACAATATGTTATTTGGGAAATCAAAACATAAAAAATGTGTACAGAAAAAACAGCTTATAACAAGCTTTTGCTTTCAATGGCGGGGCA
>JBBAAT010000391.1:0-2721 GCA_041658145.1 Bacteroidales bacterium
GATTTTTGGGCGATTTAGTTACCAACACTTTACCAACTTACCCCTCCTAGACTCTCAAGAGAGGTTGCGTCATTCCTTAGGTATATGGAAACAACGCAAAAGCCAATTGGGGCTATGGCGAGAGAAATACAAGCCCCCATAAAGGTAAGATATTGCCTATATGCAAGAAAAAGTACAGAAAGCGAGGAACAACAAGTTCTATCTATAGACAGCCAAATCAAAGAAATGATCTCTATGGCAGAACGTGATCATCTTGAGATAGTAGAAATCAAAAAAGAATCGCACTCTGCGAAAGAAGCCGGACAACGACCAGTGTTCAATGAAATTGTCGATGAAATAAAGAAAGGAAAATTCAACGGTATTCTAACGTGGAATGCAGATCGTATTTCCAGAAATGCAGGTGATCTTGGACGAATTGTGGATTTAATGGACGCAGGAATGCTATATGAGATACGTACCTATGGACAGAAATTTAGTAACAGTCCGAATGAAAAATTCTTACTAATGATTTTAGGATCACAAGCAAAACTAGAAAATGATAATAAGGTAGTCAATGTAAAAAGAGGACTGCGAGCAAGGTGTGAAATGGGACTCTGGCCATGCACGGCTCCGACTGGATACTTCAATAGTAAAAACACAGACAAAAGATGTCATGTCGAAATTGACGAGCATAGGGCACCAATCATTAAGAAAATGTTTGAGAAAATAGCCTATGAGGGATACAGTGGGCGTAGATTGCACGCATGGCTTAAAGACGAAATTAAATTCAAAACCAGAGGAGGCAAATCGTTTACTGTAAGCAACATTTACATTACTCTGAGAAATACTTTCTACTATGGTAGCTTTGAATATCCGAAGGGTGGCGGTCAATGGTATACCGGAAAACATATTCCAATTATTACCAAGGAACTTTTTGATAAGGTTCAAGAACAGATGATGGAGTACACGAAAAATAGTGGTCCACATAAGGAATTTGCTTTTACTAGACTCATGACCTGCGGACTATGTGGATCAGGGATAACGGCTAATGAAAAATTCAAAAAACAAAACAACGGCAACATCCATCGGTATGTGTATTACGGATGCGGTCGCTTCAAAGACAATAATTGCAAGTCTGGTTATATGCGAGAAGAAGATTTAATCGAACAACTTGCCAGCTTGATGGATGAAATTAACCTTGATGAGATTGGGATAAAAGCTAAGATAAAAGATGAGATTGAGCGACACAGGAGATTCAATGTTGGGATACTAGGACTAAAAGAAGCGGTCGTCAAAGTTGCAGATGTTGATATACGAAACTACGCCAAGCACGTTTTGCGAGGAGGAACACTGGAAGAAAAACGCGAACTGCTTACATGCTTAAAAAGTAAAGTGGTGATGAATAATAAAAAAGTAGATATTAAATAAAAAATATTTATCAAAAATCTAGTGGTTAGAAGCTATTTTATGTAATCCTATTCCTTAGACTTACCAGTTCTTTGAATTTCTATTTCGCTGTATAGACTTGCTATTTTACTTATCATTTGCTATCATTTACTATCATGAAAGAAAAAGACGAACAAAATAATATTAATCAATGGCTTTCCATAGAAGAAGCGGCTGGTCATTTAAGAATGGGGAAAACGGTACTTTATACTTTAGCTCGTTCTGGTCGTATTCCAGCAAGTAAAGTTGGTAAAAAATGGACTTTCGAAAAATCTAAGCTTAACGACTGGCTACGCTCTAATCAACCGATGGAATTATTTTTCACTAGTCTAGATTACAACATTGCTGACAATGAAGAACTACGTAATCCTCAACGTGAGGCATACTTACATATATATGATTTTTTTCAGTCTGGTAAAAATAAAGCAATATTACAAATTCCCGTAGGATGCGGTAAATCTGGGCTTGCATCTATTCTTCCTCTTGGTATTGCAAAGGGGCGTGTTCTCATCATAGCTCCAAACTTAACGATACGAAAAAATCTTTATGATTCTATGGACATCACAAACCGACAGAAATGTTTTTGGCGAAAAGCGAAAGTTTTAAGTAGCGCACAAATGATATCTGGTCCATTGGCTTGTACTTTAGAAACAGGGAATATTTCAGTAGCAGAAAAAGCACACATTGTCATTACAAACATACAACAACTCGCAACGAATGTGGAAAAATGGCTAAAACAATTTCCCAATAATTTTTTTGACATGATTATTATAGACGAAGCACACCATAGTGCTGCAGACAGTTGGAAAAAAGTTTTAGAACATTTTCCTGAGGCAAAAATAATACACATGACGGCAACCCCATTTAGAAGTGACAGACAAGAAATAGACGGTGAGCTTGTATATCGTTATCCTTTTAGAAGTGCAACTTTAAAAGGATATATCAAAAGATTAAAAGCAAGTTATGTCGCCCCAAAAGAAATTGAACTTTCTTTTTCTGATGGTACTGGCAAAAAATATTCCCTTGACGAAGTGCTAAAAATGAAAGAAGAAGATTGGTTTAGTAAAAATATTGCTTTGGCAAAACCGTGCAATCAACACATAGTAGAGAGTAGTTTGGAAAAACTTGAGGATTTAAGACAGACGGGTACACGTCATCAAATAATTGCCGTAGCATGTACAATAAATCATGCGAAGGACGTTCGCGCTATTTACAGAGAACGTGGGTATTCTGCTGATATTATTCACAGTAAACAAACAACTGAAGAGCAAGAAGAAGTTTTAAGAAATTTATATA
>JBBAAT010000392.1:0-2716 GCA_041658145.1 Bacteroidales bacterium
CCGATAGGCAGGGTAGGCAAGTTCGCAATGACGTTTTGTATTGTTATAGACAAACACTAATTTTGTTTAATTTTGAGGAAACATAAAATTCTCTGACAGATGAAAGGTAAATTTATTCTGATCTTTAGTGCGATCGCTGTTATAGCATTTGGTTTTTCTGACAAATTTCTCTTTAACTGTAAAACCGACACGAACATGACAAAACTCACTGTTAGGTGATATCGGTTACTCGGGTCCATGCCCGCCAGGTGGTACACATCGTTACTATTTTAAAGTATATGCGCTTGATTGTGAATTGCCCCTTGCAGCCGGCGCCACTAAAAGCGATGTGGAAAAAGCCATGAAAGATCACGTGTTGGCGGAAGGTGTTCTGGTTGGGAAATATAAAAGAAAATAAGGTATAGAGGTATAAAGGTATAAGGCATATGGAACTTTAAATCTATCATTTTCAACTATTTTATTTCCTTATTGTTTTTCTTATCTTTCCCGCTTCCAAAGATATAGCCAAGGGCTATGCCACCAGTAACGGTTAAAGGAAATTCTTCACCCATATATAAATATGCAAAACAATTTGCGGGGTCGGAAAAGTTATAAAAATCAACTGGTCCAAGATTTTTATCATAATCAGTAATTTTATCTCCTGTAATACCATAACCCAAACCACCATAAAGGTCTAACGTTAATAAATTACCAAGTATGAATTGTCTGCCATAGATTAAATTTATTGCTCCTGCATTATAAGCTACATCTCCCTGAATGCTGGTAGAAGTAAGATAACCATATTGCGGATTTTGTTGGTTCACATGACCAACATAGGTATCATACATTTTAAAATAGGAATAAATTATTTCAGTTTTTACATAACTTCCTTTTAAAGGATGGGCAAATCGCATTCCTTTTATATAATAATCCTGCCCGAGCAGATATTTTAAGCCAAAGCGTAAATATCCGCCTCTTACGTTGTTATCGTTGGAAATTTCTTTTATAAAAGGGTATATAATTCCAATTTTTGTTTCCAAATTTGTTGTCATTTTTATCATTCGTTCATAGCCGAGTTCAATGTGATTATTTAATGGAGCAAAAAAACCTATTTTCGCTGCTTGTGTTTTATTGATTATTTGTGCTTCCTGATTTGTGCTGTATAAATCGGGCATTATTATTTCTTCTTTTCCATTTTCGTATTTTATTTTACGAACATCTTCCCTGTAAATCACATAAGAAGGACCTTCTGAATTATTCCAATCTTTATATTTTATTTCTGTTGGACTTATTTCAGTAACTTTTGAGATAATAACCTGTCCGTTTTTTTTCACAATAGTATCCTGTGCAAGAATGAAACTGGTTGAAAGACAAAGAAGAACAGTACTTGCGATTAATTTGATAATGTTCGATTTCATTTTTATGAATTTTAAAATTTTTATAAATACAAAGATACATAAAGTTTTATTTTCCCAAATCTTCTCCTTTTTAACATCATGCCTGCAATAAATTACTGAAAAACCATATAATCATCCGGATTTACCGACACTCCATCGTACCACAATTCAAAATGTAAATGTGGCCCGGTGGACAATTCTCCTGTTTCACCAATAATAGCAATGGCTTCGCCGGCTTTCACATAGTCACCTTCTTTCTTTAGCAAAGCGGAATTATGCTTGTAAACGGAAATAAGATTTTCCTGGTGCTGCAAAGCAATGGTGTAGCCTGTTTTCAATGTCCATCCGGCAAAAATCACCGTGCCGTCGAGTGTTGCTTTGATGGCTTCGTTTTTGGCAGCAACAATGTCGATTCCGTAATGTTCTTCGGCAGGGTCATAATTATTTGTGATCATGCCTTTCAGCGGAGCAAAAAAGAAAAAGTTGCTGATGGATGACACTGAAGATGTTGAAGAATTTTCAATAACAGCTATGTTATACTGGTCTTGTTTTTCCATTTCCGCACGGAGCATGGAATCTTCTTTAGATTTAGTAAACGCGATCTTGTCATAACCGGTAGCTGTAGAATCAGGTTTTTCGGGAAGGGTTCCCGCAATTTCTTTCCCTTCAATAATATTCTTGATGTTATACAAATAAAGGTCTTTGTTTTTAAGATCTTCCTCCAGAGAGTCTGCTTTTAACATCAGCTCGCGGATATTGCGGTTTGATTCGCTGCTGCCATACCCGGGAATATATTCACGAAGCGGCGTAAATGCAATGATATAAGTGGTGATAATAATCAGCAATATGATAAGGGCGCCGGCGACAACAAATACATTCATCCTGGATAACCTGAATGATAACCTTTCCTCTAAGGTTTCGTCGTTCATAATTACCAGTCGGTACTTGCTTTTCAGCCTCTGAATAAAATTTCTTTTTTTCTTTTTTTCCGGTAACATTGTAATAAATAATCTGTCAGCGTAAATGCAAATATCTAAAATATTATGCTATTCGCTGCAAAAAGAATAAGGGCATAGTGCAAATTTGTGAAAAATATCCATCTATTTTAAAAAAAATAAAATAAATTTGTCAAATCAGAGTTATTGGTATTCAATAAAAAAGGAATATCCGTTTGAAATTAAAATACACATATATACGTTTAGGATTAGGAATTATTCTGATCCTTGTATTTGTTTTACTGAATTCGTGCTCTACCAAAAAGAATACGTTTACCCGCAGGTTTTACCATAATATGACAGCCCGTTATAACGGCTATTTCAACGGGAATGAAAGTTTCAAAA
>JBBAAT010000393.1:0-2712 GCA_041658145.1 Bacteroidales bacterium
TGTTCTCCATTTCGCGTGCCTATTGCAAGCCTTGCGGCTGCACATGCTACTATTAAAGAAAAAATGAATGCTCCTAAAAAAGTTGTTGCTAAAAAATGAATTATGTCATGCAAATCTCGTTCAGTTGAAAAAATAGATCTGTCAACTTACGGAATCAGGAACGTTAAAGAGATGTATTACAATCTTTCTTATGATGATTTATTCCTTCATGAAACAGATCCGAAACTGAAAGGACTTGAAAAGGGGTTTGTCACCAATACAGGCGCTTTGAATGTGGATACCGGTATTTACACCGGCAGGTCGCCAAAAGATAAATACATCGTAAAAGAAGAAACCTCTGAAAAAAATGTATGGTGGGCTGCTCCGAACAGGAAAGGATCGGATAATAAGCCTGTTTCGGAAGAAATCTGGAAATCATTAAAGCAAATATCACAGGTACAATTAAGTGGCAAAAAACTTTATGTGATTGATGCTTTTTGTGGCGCAAACCCTGACACACGTCTTAACCTTCGCCTTATTACCGAAGTAGCATGGGTTGCACATTTCGTAAAGAATATGTTTATCATGCCTTCGGAAGAAGAATTGAAAAATTTTAAACCGGATTTCTCAATTCTACATGCTTGTGAAGCTACCAACCCCAATTGGAAAGAGCAAAGGTTGAACAGCGAAGTATTTGTTGTATTTAACCTTAAAGAACGCATGGCTGTGATAGGTGGTACATGGTACGGTGGGGAAATGAAGAAAGGAATGTTTTCTGTGATGAATTATTTTTTACCCTTGAAAGGTATTTCTTCCATGCATTGTTCAGCAAATATGGGAAGGGCAGGAGATACCGCAATATTTTTTGGGCTATCGGGAACAGGTAAGACTACGCTTTCAGCAGATCCCAAGAGATTGTTAATTGGTGATGATGAACATGGCTGGGATGATGAAGGCATTTTTAATTTTGAAGGTGGTTGTTATGCTAAGTGCATCAATCTGAGCAAAGAAAAAGAGCCTGATATTTACAATGCTATCCGCCGTGATGCTCTTCTGGAAAATTTAGCATATAATAAAGATACCGGAGAAATAGATTTTAAAGATAGTTCAAAAACTGAGAATACCAGGGTTTCATATCCAATCTGCCATATCGATAATATTGTAAAACCTGTTTCAAAAGGCGGGCATCCAAAAAATATCATATTCCTTACAGCTGATGCTTTTGGTGTTCTGCCTCCGGTTGCAAAACTCACGTATGATCAGACCATGTATCATTTCCTGAGCGGTTATACTGCTAAAGTTGCAGGAACAGAGCGTGGAATAGTTGAACCAACGCCTACTTTTTCATCTTGTTTTGGCGCTGCATTTTTGTTGTTGCATCCTACTGTGTATGCACAGGAGCTTGCAAAAAAAATGCAACAGCATGGGGCTTCTGCGTACCTTGTAAATACAGGATGGATCTGTGGCCCTTATGGTGTGGGAAATAGGATTGATATTCCTTCAACTCGGGCTATTATTGATGCAATATTAGATGGATCGTTGGAAGCGGCTGAATACGAGGAACTTCCTGTATTCAGGTTAATGATACCAAAAGCCGTGAAGGATGTTAACAGCAAAATTCTGAACCCGCGTAATCTATGGCAAAATCCTAAAGATTGGGATGCTTCAGCTATCAATCTGGCAAAAAAATTCATTGCAAATTTTGAAAATTATACTGACAACGAAGAAGGTAAGCGTTTGGTTGCCGCCGGACCTTATGTCGTCAGTTTTTTATAGTTAATTAAATAAAAAATATTGTTTGTTTTAAATTCTTTTATATCTTTGTATTTTATATAAATAATTATTAATTCCTAAAATTTAAATTAATGGCAACAGGTAAAGTAAAATTTTTTAACCGCAAAAAGGGTTTTGGGTTTATCGTTGATGATGAAACTCAAAAGGAAATTTTTGTTCACATTACCGGTTTGGTAGACTGTGATCTGAAGGAAGAAGATGAAGTGATCTTTGATATTGCTGAGGATGAACGAGGCAAAAAGGCCGTGAATGTTACAAAAAAATAAGACTTTTGTCCCGCACATGCGGGATTGAAAAAATCCCGATCAGCAGTAAACTGATTGGGGTTTTTATTAACGTATAATCATCTGCTATGTATTCAGCATTACCGGCATTACCAGCATAAGCAGATCTTCTTCCTTGTTTTCATTGTTTACAGGGAGAAGAAGTCCTGCGCGATTAGGAGCTGACATTTCAAGGCACACTTCATCCGAGTCAATGTTATTCAACATTTCAAGGATAAATTTAGAATTAAAGCCGATTTCCATGTCTTCACCTTCGTATTGACAACTAAGGCGTTCTTTTGCTTCGTTTGCAAAATCAAGGTCTTCAGCCGATAGTGTAAGTTCTTTTCCGCTAATCTTGAACCGTACCTGATGAGTAGATTGGTTTGAGAAGATCGAAACGCGTTTAATAGAGTTAAGAAAAGGTATTCTTTCTATTATCAGCTTGTTTGGATTATTAGTTGGAATAACTGCATCATAATTTGGATATTTCCCATCAATAAGGCGACAGATAAGATTGAAGTTGTTGAATGCAAAGAAAGCATTAGTGTTGTTGTACTCGATCTTTATTTTACTTTCATCGTACAAAAGTAAGTTTTTGAGCAGGTTTAGCGGTTTCTTGGGAAGTATGAAAGACGAAACCTCTTTCGATTTTGCATCAGTCCTTCGGTAACGC
>JBBAAT010000394.1:0-2707 GCA_041658145.1 Bacteroidales bacterium
GTAAATGAAAGGTCTCCGTTATTCTGGCAAGGAAATAACAGTAACCCGATAATATAAATAGAGATTATGTAACAGAATAATTTCATTTGGCAAAGATATAGGTTTTTTTCAAAATACACTAAATTCAGAAAAAAAATGAAAAAATAATTTCACTTTTTAGAAAAAACAAAGTAATTGAAATTGATAATTATTCAACGATTGTCCACTATTAATTCTTTCCTGTTTCTTATTATCCGATTAACAGCCCTTCAATTCTGACTTTTAAATTACCTTCTTTCATTCGGGTAATTGCATTAACCAATCCGCTGTGGCGCCATTGAAGCATACAACGACGGGGAAGAAACAACCCTAATAAAATACATGCTACAGGTAAAAACTATAGGATATTCCAGCAGTAAACTGGTATTGTAAACCAATCTGTGTACCGTTCAAATATTGATATAAGGGTATCTCTGTATGTGCATATATTGTTAGATTGTTACGAGTATAAGTAAGTTGAGGGACAACAAAAACTTTTCCTCCACCTGTGGATTTCACATCAATATTATAAAAAGCAAGCATATCCACATTTTTGTCGTATTGCATCTTATCCATCCATTCCCCTTTCACCTGCAATGTTACACCAAATCTTTTCCGGATGGTAGTACTCCCGAATAAGCCAATGCTGGCATAATCGCCAAATTTTTGACCCAAAGAGTTCCACCCTTTTTTTACGTACAAGCAATTAGCGAATAACCGAATGTTTTTTTTCGGATATCCACGTAAGAAAAATGCATAAAAAATAAAATCCTGAGAACCGTTTGTAGGTTGAACTGTAGGCGGTGATGTAGTGTAGTATTTATTGCCTGATGCGTCAATGTATATAACCGTTGAATCGTTATGCTTTCCAATGGGAATTTTGAACCCAAGACCGATGGTAATTTCAGTATTTACGGAATCCGTTTTATGGTTGTATAAATCATATAGCGGAAATAATATCAAATCGCCGAATCCGGAAGAATTTATGGTATCGGATTTATTTAAACCAACCAGTGTTTTATTAATAAAATAACCCGATTCAACGGACATGGTAAAGTCTTTTGTTACGCCATAGGCCAGTCGCGTATATAAATAGTTGCTGCTTAACTTGTCAAATAATTTTATTGTGTTCTTATCTTTTGTAAAAAATTTATTAGAACTAAACCTTTGAAAATTACCTGCAACTTCGAGTTGCCTGCAGTTCAAAACACCTTGCGAAGTGCCACCTGCTATCGGACTACCACTCCCTCCGGAACAACAACCTTGCGAATAAATATTATTTGATAATAGCAAGACAATTGGAAAAACAAGAAAAACATATCGCATAAAACTGAGTTTAAATTTAGTAAAAAGAATTAATGAGAAATAAAGAACTTAACAACTTTAGAAATGCCTCCGGAATAAAATTTTAGAAAATATAATCCGTCACTACAGTTTTCAAAATCAATCTGAGTTTCGTGTTTTCCCTGAGTCTGGTTTGCAAAAGAAAAGATTTTAATAATTTTACCTGTAATATCAATAATTTCAATGCATACAGAGTTTGCCTGATTTAGATTATAAACAAGTGTTGCTTTATTTTTTATAGTATTAGGAAAAATATTTAACTCTGAAACAATATTATTATTTTCATCAATACCGGATACAGCTAATGCCTGATTAATGGCAGGGTGTATGCCTGCCGGATTTGCTCCATTGTTTTCATTATAATAAACTGTATGACTTGCACTACCCAGTACAATAATTTTTGGCATACCGACTGTTCCATAATCAGCCGGATTAACTGCCGAATTTGAAAATTTAATTGCATTAGGCATTGCATTGATATTGCCCCAACTGGTTAAAGTATTACAAGGAGTATCTGCATAATCATCCGCCAGATAAAAAACAACACGACCGGGATTCGATGTTGCATAACTTTGTACAGCATCATAAGCAGTTCTTGACGGGCTAATACAAGCTGCGCAAGGCATAACCCAACAAATGACTATTACTTTTCCGGCATTAAGCTCGGAAAATAAATCGTGACTGACACCTGCACAATCATTACAATTAAAGTTTGTAGCAGTAGTTTGTGCAAAGCCGAAGTTGGAAATCAACACGGCAAAAGCAATGAGTAGTTCTTTTTTCATAATGTTTTTTTATTTTGCATTCAGATTATGTTTACATTGTGATACAGACTTATAAAAACTGTTTTAGTTGCTCCATTATATAAATAAAACCAGGTAAATTTTTGTTTTCGTTTTCCCTGATAATATTTTTTTGCTAATTATTTCACAGCAAACCGTATCCCCGCATATACTACGCGCCCCGTTATAGGACCCCATACCATTGTTGTATCAAAGTGTTTGTGATATGGTTTCAGATATTGCGTTATTGGATCTTTTTGGGTAAAGTTTGTTAAATTTTCACATCCGAGATACACGTCAAAACATTTAATTTTTTTGGTAATCTGAGCAATAAAAATAATATAGTCCGGAGTATGATCAGGTCTTCTTAAAGATTCAGGCATTTTGCTTTGATCGGGAAGTCGGGATTTACCATTAAACTGGGTAGTAAAATCGAATTGCCATTTTTCTAAATTGGTAGCATAAGATAGTGTGATAAGTCCTTTATAATTATTCACAAATGGTCGTTCTAAAAGCTTCCCATTAATTGTGGTTTTAACATCATTTATCATTGAAAGAGCTAT
>JBBAAT010000395.1:0-2694 GCA_041658145.1 Bacteroidales bacterium
TCCGTTAACTTTTGTTGGTTTCGGTGTGCTTGGCGCATTATTCCCGTTTCATACATGGTCGCCCGATGGTCACGCATCAGCGCCCACAGCAGTATCTATGCTGCATGCAGGCGTACTTATGAAACTCGGAGGATACGGTTGTTTCAGGGTTGCTATGTTCCTGATGCCTGAAGCTGCGCATGAATTGGGTTGGATATTCCTTATCCTGACAACTATCAGTGTCGTTTATGGAGCATTTGGAGCCATTGCACAAAGAGATCTGAAATATATCAATGCATATTCTTCAGTGAGCCATTGCGGACTTGTATTATTTGCCCTTTTAATGATGAACAAAACAGCTATGGATGGCGCCATCATCCAGATGGTCTCTCACGGCCTGATGACAGCACTCTTCTTTGCATTGATAGGAATGATTTACGGAAGAACACATACCCGAATGATCAATGAAATGGGCGGCTTAATGAAAGTAATGCCATTCCTTGCTGTAGTTTATGTGATTGCAGGGCTTGCATCATTAGGATTACCCGGGCTAAGCGGTTTCGTTGCAGAAATGACCATATTTGTCGGCTCTTTCCAGCACCCTGATATTTTCCACAGGGTATGTACAATCATTGCATGTTCTTCAATTGTAATAACTGCAGTTTATATTCTTAGAGTAGTCGGTATATTATTGCTTGGGCCTATTACTAATGATCATTATTTGCATCTGGACGATGCCAAATGGTACGAAAGAACTTCAACTATTGCATTAATATTACCTATTGCGGGTATTGGACTTGCACCGCTCTGGTTATTTAATATGATTGGAGACAGCCTGGCTCCTATCATCAATCAATTGTTATTTATCGGTTTTTAATAAGATATAAACGATTTACTTTATGATGGATTTAGAAAAATATTTGTTAATGCGGCATGAGTTGATTTTAACTCTTGTTACACTTATTATCCTGATTGCCGAATTATCTGTGAAAGGTGAAAACTCCAGAAGAATCAGGCCTTTCAGTATCATCCTGTTTTTTATTGTAACAGCAGCGGGCTTTTTGCCATTACAAGGAGGCAGCTTGTTTGGCGGAATGTATCAAACTACCGGATTGATTACTTTAATGAAGAATATACTGAATATCGGGGTTCTCATTGTTTTCATTCAATCTCACAATTGGCTGGGGACAGAAGAAAATAAATCAAAAGTGAGCGAATTTTTTCTTCTAATCCTGTCAACACTAATCGGAATGGACTTTATGATTTCTTCAGGTGATTTCCTGATGTTCTATATCGGATTAGAATTAGCCACTATTCCTATTGCATCGCTGGCAGCTTATGAAAGAACCAAAACAAAATCAGCCGAAGCAGGTATCAAATTGATCTTATCATCAGCATTATCTTCAGGAATCCTGCTGTATGGCATTTCCATGATATATGGAACTACAGGTTCAATTTATTTTAATGAAGTTGCTGAAGTTTTTACCAATAATAATCTGCAGATCCTTGCCTTTATTTTCTTCTTTGCCGGTATGGCATTTAAAATTTCTATTGTACCTTTCCACTTGTGGACTGCTGACGTTTATGAAGGTGCGCCAATAAATGTTACATCTTATTTATCTGTTATTTCCAAAGGTGCAGCGGTATTTATTTTTATCATTGTCCTGTTCACTGTTTTCCGCACTGTTATCGATATATGGCAGAATGTGATTTATATCACAGCCGTTCTTACGATGACAGTGGGTAACCTGTTTGCCATTCGCCAGAAAAACCTGAAAAGATTTTTAGCCTTTTCTTCCATTTCACAGGCAGGGTTCATCTTCCTTGGTATCATTGGCGGAAACAAACTTGGGATGGCTTCAGTGATCTATTTCATGCTTGTTTATATCTTTTCAAATCTTGGCGCTTTTGGCGTAGTGGCAGCTATTGCCAATAAAACAGGAAAAGAAAATATGGATGATTACAATGGGTTATACCTTACAAACCCAAATCTCAGTTTGCTTATGATGCTGGCATTATTTTCACTTGCGGGGATACCGCCGGTTGCAGGATTTTTCGGGAAGTTCTTTCTTTTTACAGCCGCCGCAGAAAAAGGGTTTTACATACTTGTTTTGATTGCAGTATTAAATACGATCATAGCACTTTATTATTACCTGCTTGTTGTGAAAGCCATGTTCATTAATAAAAGCGAACATCCGATAGAGCGCTTTAAAAGTGATTTTTATACACGGCTTGGATTACTTATATGCGCTGCAGGCATTATTGTTACAGGCTTTGCCAGTGTTATTTTCGAATATATTCGTTCATTAAGTTTCGGAATTTAAGAGACTGTTTAAATTTCACAAATTAAAAGATATATTTTATGATATTTTTCAAGAAAATCAATTTGTTTGCCCCAAACCCTAAAGGGAGCAAATTGATTTTCAACACACCCTTTAGGGTCGGGGCAAATGTTGAAAATCAACAACCTGTAAAATATTTCAGTAAAATTTAAACAGTCTCTAATGCTTTGAAATATGCCACTAAACAAATTAAAACACATCATCAGCGAAATAGATGGAGTTAGATGTAGCATCATTGAAACAGGCGCTTCTAAAGAAAGAGTTGCGTTCCTGAAAGAAATTCTTGAGCATAATAATTTTGAGGTGAAAATTGCCGAAGAAAAAAGTGATAGTGAAACAAAAACATTCATAATCGGTGTAACAGACATTCTAT
>JBBAAT010000396.1:0-2686 GCA_041658145.1 Bacteroidales bacterium
CGGTTTATGTATATATTTGTGAATATTTATGAAGGTTTGTTTATAAAAAGTGCATCAAAGATAAATTTTAAACTGATTAATTAATTTAATTTTGCTTATGTGTATAAAACATTTGATTATATGTTTTCCGATTTGGGGATTATTGATGAGGGAAAGGGAAGGGTGAAGTGAATTTAAGACAGATAACCCGTTAATAATTGTAAATTAGCAATCTCAATTTTTATATAAAAGCAGAATGAATCTAATTGATAAAGGCATAGAAAAAGGGCTTATTCGGTTTGATGAAGACCGAAATTTCATAACGTATATTCACCAAAATAAAAGGCGGAATTACAATAATCCCGAAGAAAAAGTACAGGCTGATACTTTTTTACAGTTGGTATTGATTTACGATTACCCTATTGAGAGAATAAGACAGTTTGTTTCAGTTCAGATGGGTGCTGAAACCAAAGAAGCCGACATTATTATTTATTCTGACGATGAATGTGAGAGTACATACATAGTTGTTGAGTGTAAAAAGGAAGAAATCACTGATCAGGAATTTAATGAAGCTGTTGGTCAAGCCTATAGTTATTGCGTTTCAGAAGGTGGTTCATTCGTTTGGACAACTTCACGAATAAAAAATGAATATTATGAAGTTCCAAAGGATAAACCGAAAAGTAGAATTTCAATTCCTGACATTCCTCAATTCGGAGTTAAGAAACTTTCGCCTTACAAATATGTTAAAGGTGGAATTTCGCAAACTGATACTGACGGAGTAACTGAACCAGATGTTGAATATGGTAAAAAACAAAAATTCTTTGACTTACAAGTTGTAAGCGAAAACGAATTAACAAGAATTTTTATACAAGCACATCAAGCACTTTGGGGAGGTGGACAACGAAATCCAAGTGTTGCATTTGACGAATTGGATAAACTCATTTTCTGCAAAATTTGGGATGAGAAACATCCAAGAAAAACAGGCGAACCATACAATTTTCAAATATTTGCTGACGAAACACCTGATGAATTATTAGTACGTATCAAAGGACTTTATGCTCATGGTCGAAATAAGGACCCCGAAGTATTTAAAGAAGATGTAAACCTTTCTCCTGACGAAGCCCAAACAATTGTAAAATATTTACAACGAATTAACTTAAATAAAACAGATCTTGACAGTAAAGGCAAAGCTTTTGAAACATTTATGGGCAGTTATTTTCGTGGCGATTTCGGACAATATTTTACACCAAGACCAATTGTTAAATTTATTGTTGAAACATTGCCAATCACCAATCAATCAAGGGTTTTAGATACAAGTTGCGGTAGCGGTGGTTTTCTTTTATATACACTTGATAAAGTCAGAGAACAAGCCAGCGAGTTTTATGACAAGGACAATGAAGAAAAAGACCATTTTCGCCATTGGCACGACTTCGCTGAAAAAAATCTTTTCGGGATTGAAATAAACGACCAAATTGCAAGAACCGCCAAAATGAATATGATTATTCACGATGATGGACACACCAACGTAATAGCAACCGATGGTTTGTTAAGCGACACCGAAATACAAGCAAAATCAAAAAATAAAGAATTTGTTTACGGTACGTTTGATTTTATTATTACAAATCCGCCTTTTGGAAGCATCATAAAACAAACTGAAAAAGCATATTTACATCAATACCATTTTGGCACAAAAGAATTGGATTGGTTAAGCATAAACAGTAATGGCAAAGAAGTAATCAGAGACAGCCAAAACACAGAGATTTTATTTTTAGAACAATGCTATAATTTTTTAAATGAACACGGTTATTTGGCTATTGTAATTCCCGACGGAATTTTAACCAATAGCAGTTTGCAATATGTAAGAGATAATCTGGAAGAATTCTATCGTATAGTTGCAGTAGTATCAATGCCTCAAACCGCTTTCACCGCAACCGGAGCAGGAGTTAAAAGTTCTGTTTTATTTTTAAGGAAACATCAAAAGAAAGCGACTGAAAAAATCGCTACTCAAAAATCAAAATTGAAATCCGAATTATTAAAGGATAATAAATTCATTGAAACCATTGAAAAATGGGAAAAAGAAAAGAACTTAGCTATTAAGAAATTAGAAGAAGAAGCAAAACAGAAAAACCTAAAGGCAAACAAAAAGGGAATCACAGAAATTATTCAAGCTGATAAATCAGCAATTCAAACCGCCTTTACCAACAAAATAAATTTGCTAAAAGAAGAATTGACTGAAAAATATTTTTTAGTAAAACAAACAGCTTTAGACGACTACCCTATTTTTATGGCAATCGCTGAAGATATCAGTTACGATGCCACAGGCAGAAATACAGGAAATAACGAACTCATTGAAATAGGCAAAGAGTTGGCAAAATTCATTACTCATATTAATAAAACCGAACAGTAATGAATAGTTTCAACATATCGCCAACACTCGATAAAAACAAAATTTTTCTAATTCAACGAAGTGAATTAGAAAAGCGACTTGACCCTTTTTATTATGTTCCTTCATTGATGGATTTAGAAAAAAAGGTTTTATCGAAACGACCTAAAAAACTAAGGGATTATGTTGTAAGTATTGCAAGCGGAGCAACTCCGAAAACAACCGAAATGGAGTTGTATTATTCCGACAAAGAAGATGGTATTCCATTTTTACGGGTGCAAAATCTTTCGCCTACTGGAATTTTGGAGTTTGAAGATTGCAAAT
>JBBAAT010000397.1:0-2681 GCA_041658145.1 Bacteroidales bacterium
TAACAGATGTTCGCCTTAAATCGGATATTGCAGGAGCAGGGAGTCTTGTGGGAGCCTTGTCGAACAGGACAAACGAAGAAAACCAGAAACTATACAGCAGGATGGTAGATACAATGATCAAAAAACTCGGGTATTGCACCACCTGCGCTGAAAAAACTATTGAATATTTCTGCACACATGATGATGCGAATTAGTTAATTACACAGCCGATGAATAAATAAATGGGACGCAGATGACGCGGATTGCCTATGATTAACTATGATTTTTATCTTGTTCATCATAAATTTACGATTAAAGATAATTTTATTTTATCTGTGTTCATCATAATCATCAGCGTTCTATTACATTCCTGAGTAGTTATGCATATTTTTCAACAACAATGTCAGAAAACATTTTAAAAATATATAAAAAACTGAAAAGGCGGGGTCTTAGCGAGGTTCAGCTTGCTATCATTGAGCGGGAATTGAATTATTATAACAGGAAGAAAGAAAGAGATAAAACGGATAGTAAGGAAAGCCTTGAAATTACAGGGTTATACGACAAAACAGACCTTGCCCTTTTCATCGGCGCTATTAATAAAATAAACCCTGCATTATCTTTACAAACACTTGACGACCTGCTGAAACGCGATAAAAAGCGGGAAGAAGATGGCTTTCCGAGAAGAATAAGAATAGGAAAATTTATTAAACCGGGTAAAGATAAAAAGGAACAGATTGTTGTAGTTCCAACCACCACAGAACCGAAATTTTATCATGACAATTCCGTAACTGAAAAAGAAGATGAAACAGGCGGTTCAGGCAAAGGCGAAGAAGGCGAAGTGCTTGGCGAACAGCAGATAGAGCCTACAGAGGGCGAAGGCGAAGGTACGGGTGCAGGACAGGGCGAAGGCGCAGAGCATGATATCTCGTCCGATGCTTTTGATATCGGGAAAATTCTTACGGAGAAATTTGTACTTCCTAATCTGAAAATAAAAGGAAAGAAAATTTCGCTCACAAAATTCCAGTATGACCTTACAGATAAGAATCGGGGATCCGGACAATTATTAGATAAAAAAGATTCGATTAAAAAAATTCTCGAAACAAATATTTTATTAGGAAACATCAGCGAGGCAAATGATTTTTCAACGGAAGACCTTGTGGTAAATCCCCGGGATAAGATCTACCGCATCATGTCGAGAGAAAAAGATTTTGAAGCGCAGGCGGTAGTATTTTTCATCCGCGATTATTCCGGTTCCATGCAGGGAAAACCTACCGAGGTAGTGGTTACTCAGCATCTGCTGATATACAGTTGGCTTATGTACCAATATCAGAACAATGTTAAGGTGAGGTTTGTGCTTCATGATACAGAAGCAAAAGAAGTGAAAGATTTTTACACCTATTACAAATCAGCAGTAGCGGGGGGTACAAGTGTTTATTCGTCATACGAACTTGTTGCTGATATCATCGAAAAAGAACAATTAGCAAGGGATAACAACATTTATATTTTTCATGGAACCGATGGCGACGACTGGGAGGAAACAGGCGAAAAAGCCATTGCCGCTATAAAAAAAATGCTACCGAGCATAAGCAGAATGGGCATAACTGTGGCAAAAAATGCTTGGACTACAGAGGACAAACCTACTGTTGTTGAAAATTATATTTCGGAATCCGGCTTGCTGAAAGATAAAGCGGAACTAATTAAAATGGATGCATTTCCGGCCGAAGAAGCAACGGAAGACAGGATAATTGAAGGGATAAGGAAGTTGATTAGTTAAAACGGAAATAAAACAAATGTTGATGTTTCAGCATTTCCAAGCGGGGTGTATTTTATAAAAGTTAAGGCGGAAAAAGGGATAGAAGTGAAGAAGTTTGTGAAAGAATGAAAAAAGGCATAAGGCATAAGTTATAAGGCATAAGGGAAAAGGGAGTGGTGGTGAAGAAGTTTGTGAAAGAGTAATTCAGTTGGCAGTCTACAGTCAGCAACATTGAACATTGAACATTAAACTTTGAACATTCGAACAATTGAACAAAAGAATTTTAAAAAATCACTATCTTTGAAGAAATAAAATTATTATGCATAGAATTATCACAGAAAATATAGAGAGCATTAAAACTATATGCCTTGCTTACAATATACAGAGTTTATATGCATTTGGCTCGGTATGTACAGACAAATTTGATGATCGTAGTGATATTGATTTATTAGTTTCATTCAAGCCAATGGAATATGGAGATTATGCAGACAACTATTTTATTCTTTGTGAAAGATTTGAAAATTTATTTAAAAGAAAAGTAGACTTAATGACTGATAAGTCCTTATCAAATCCATATTTTATTAATTCAATTAATAAAACAAAGACAGTTTTATATGAATGAAGAAATATTAAAATATCTTTTTGACATCAATAGCGCCATTGAATCAATTGAAGAGTATCTTGGAATTGAGAGAGACTTCAAAAAGTATCAAGCAAGCAAAATGTTAAAGAGAGCGGTTGAAAGGGAGTTTGAAATACTTGGAGAGGCAATGAGTAGAATAAATAAAATTGATTCGGATATTAATATTTCAAGTAAATCCCTAATAATAGGAATGAGGAACCGGGTAATTCATGGCTACGACACGATAGATGATGAAATTATTTGGGGTACAATCGTAAGACACCTGTCGGGCTTGAAAAAAGAGGTCTTGGAATTGATGAAGCAATA
>JBBAAT010000398.1:0-2677 GCA_041658145.1 Bacteroidales bacterium
GCTATGTTGACTATGGTAAAAAAGAGGGTGGAATTGGTCCTGTATTATATCCGACCGGTAATTTTGAAGAAGACTTTAAATTTATTGAAGATTTTTACAGAACAAAAACTGCAAAATATCCTGAAATGTTCAATCTTTCTCCAATAGGGCATCTCTAAAAACTCGATTAGAACGTCATTGCAAGGAAGGTACGACCGAAGCAATCTCAACATTGAAGCACGCTGCATAAGATTGCTTCCCATTTCGTTCCTCATGGTTCGCAATGACGATGAGGTTTTTAGAGGTGCTTTTAAATTATCAGTGATGGATTCTTCCCTGTATTTTTTTTACGACAGAAGAGGTGAGTTTTCCGGAAGAAAACCGAATAATAGTTACCAGTAATTTATTTAATGTTCCGGGAATAGCAAGTGTTTTTCCTTTTAACATGCGTTGGTACCCATATAAAGCGACATCTAAAGAAGATTTTGGTTTAAACGTTTTGAAAAGCTTTGATTCTTTTAAAGAAGCAGCAGCCATAAAACCTGTATCGGTAGGACCTGGACACAATGCCGTTACCGTTACACCTGTTCCTTTCACTTCATTAGCTATGGCATAAGAGAATGAAAGAACAAATGCTTTTGATGCGTAATATACCGACATCAACGGGCCTGGCATAAAAGATGCCACAGAAGCCAGATTCAGTATTCTACCATACTTTACACTTATCATTGCAGGAAGAAACAAACGCGTGAGTTTGGTTAACGTCAATATATTCAGGTTGATCATATTTTCCTGTTTCTGCCAATTGCATTCTACAAATGGGCCATAATCGCCAAAGCCGGCATTGTTAATCAGAATATCTACATGGATATTTTCTTTCCGAATTTCATCAAACAACTTTGATGCAGCATCCGGCAAAGAAAGATCAGCTACAATGATTTTCACCTTTACACCGAAATCCTTTTCAATTGAGGCTTTTGCACCATTCAATTTTTCCGCGCTGCGTGCGATGAGAATAAGATTGTGTTTGTCTTTAGCCAGCAAACGGGCAAGGTCAAGGCCGATACCGTTAGAAGCGCCTGTAACAAGAGAAAAGTTTTTCATTTATTAAATTGTAGATTAATTTATCATCAGATTTACCATAACTCCCACACACAAGCTTGGCAGACATGGTAAGTCGGGCGATCAGGATTTCATATAACTTGGAATAACATTTTCATAAACACTCCTTGCTTCTTTAACAAGTCCGAATGAAACATCATCAATAATCATTTCTGTCCCTTTTACTTGCCCAAGAATACAGAACTCAACATTTTTTTCTGACATGAATTCCAGGAAATCATCTTCTTTGTCAGCAGGTATGGTAACAACGACTCTTCCCTGTGCTTCTCCAAAGAGGAATGCATCCATTCGTATTTCTGCATCCGACGTAATATCAAAACCCAAGTCTCTATGCATTGCCGATTCAAACAAGGTTACAAACAGACCTCCGTCAGAAACATCGTGTGCCGAATTGATCAATTGTTGACGAATCAATTGCTTTATCGTATTTTGTATTTCATATTCCTCATCAATGTTAAAATATGGAGGCGGAGAAAGCTTTACTTTATGCCATTTATAAAGGTATTCCGAACATGCAATATCATTTCTCGATTGCCCTATCAGAAAAATCATGTCTCCCTGATTTTTGAAATCCAAAGTCATCTGTATTTGTTTGTCGGGCATAATACCAAGCATACCAATAACAGGAGTGGGGAAAACAGGCTCAACCTTGTTCCCTATGGCTGACTGGTTATAGAAACTCACATTTCCACCGGTAACCGGAGTGTTGAATTTTATGCAAGCTTCACTCATTCCTTTTATTGCGCCAACAAACTGCCAATAAACCCCGGGATGATAGGGATTTCCAAAATTCAAACAATTTGTGATGGCAGATGGTTCTCCACCTGAGCAAACAATATTTCTGGCGGCTTCAGAAACTGCTATCTCGCAGCCAATCTGTGGATCTGCATAAACATACCGTGAGTTGCAATCTGTTGTCAGAACAATCGCCTTATCGGTCCCTTTTATATTTACAACGGCTGCATCCGACGGAGCATTAGTGCTCATATTTTTTGTACCAACCATCGTGTCATATTGCTCAACGATCCATTTCTTGGAAGCGATTGACGGTTGCTTTAAAATAAAATACGCCACTTTCTTCAAATCGGAAGGTTCTTCAATATCTTCTATTTTAAATTTTTTAGTCTTTGAATAATATGAAGGTTCTTTGTATTCTCTCTGATATATAGGCGCTCCACCACCCAAAACAAGTGATTCGGCATGTACATCGGCAACCAATTCGCCATGCCAGTAATATTTCAGCCTGTCGCCTTCCACTACTTCTCCTATTTGAACGCAATTCAAATCCCATTTATCAAAAATCTTATTCACCTCATCTTCCCTGCCCTTTTCAATCACAACAAGCATGCGTTCCTGCGATTCGGAAAGAAGAATTTCCCAAGGATTCATATCTGTTTGCCTAAGGGGAACTTTATCAAGCCACACAATCATTCCATGTTTTCCTTTTGCAGACATTTCAGAGGTAGAACAAATAATGCCTGCAGCGCCCATATCCTGCATCCCAACCACAGCGCCTGTTTTGATAATCTCAAGCGAAGCCTCTAAAAGGAGTTTTTCCTGAAACGGATCTCCTACC
>JBBAAT010000399.1:0-2675 GCA_041658145.1 Bacteroidales bacterium
TACTGTGGCGGTGGTACAGTAACCCTTAATACCACGGCAGTGGCTGCATCTTATTTATGGTCAAACGGAGCCACAACACAAAGTACTATAGTTGCTGTATCAGGAAATTATACAGTTCAGATTACCAATGCAAATGGATGCGTGTCGCAATCGCTGCCTTACCTTGTAGGGGCATCTCCTGTTGGAAATCCTGACATTTGCCTTGTAAGTGTTGACAGTGCGACAGGTCATAATATAATTGTATGGAACGAGTTCGTTTCAACGGCCATTGATTATTATAACATTTATGGAGAAGGCACCCAGGCCAATGTATTTAATTTACTCGGCTCTGTAAATTACAGTTCACTCAGTGTTTATCTGGACAATAATTCAATTCCAGCCCAGCAGGCATATCGTTATAAAATTTCCGCTGTGGATACATGCAGTGCAGAAACAGTTTTGAGCAATATCCACAAAACCATCCATCTGACGATCAGCGAGGGACTGAATAATACATTTAATCTGATCTGGAATCATTATGAAGGATTTACTTTCCCGTCATATAATATTTACAGGGGAACAAATTCAACAGGGTTGGCCTTGCTTACAACTCTTGCAAGCACTTTAAATTCGTTTACTGACCTGAATCCACCTAATCAGGGAAATGTTTATTATCAGATTGAAGCAGTGAATCCGTATCCATGCACACCATCGAAGACAACGTATTATTCAACAAGGTCGAATATTATTAGTGTTACTATTTCCACTGTTGATGATTATGATTCAGGAAACGCTGCTTTCGATGTCTATCCCAACCCCGCGACCGATAACCTCACTATTGAAGCCCCGCAAAAATCAGATATTGAAATTTTAAATATACAAGGGCAGCTAATAAAAAGTATTGTTGCAAACAGCAATAAAACAAGTGTAGATATTTCAGCATTTCCATGCGGGATGTATTTTATAAAAGTTAAAATGGAAAAAGGAGTGGCGGTGAGAAGGTTTGTAAAAGAATAAATTAAACATTCAGCATTTTCATCAGGAGTTCCAGCTCGTTTATTTTGTCGATATGGCCAAGCTTGTTGTATGAATAGATCAGGTTGTTGATAAGGCGGCGAATAATTTCGAGGTTGGAGCAAGGCTTAAAAAATATTTTTAATGGTTCTAATTTCAGTTGATTGATGAACTGCTCTACTTCTTTCCTTGAAAATACCGCGCCTTTGTTGAAAGGATTGATATAAAATAAAACCTCATTCTCATCAAGAAATTCCAGTTTCTCTTCGGCAAGCCTATTGGTATAGGCAAGTACAAAATGTTCAGGAAGATTTACACCGTAAACAGGGATATTCAATTGCTGTGAAATGATAATATACAGGATGCCCAATGAAAGCGGGTTTCCTTTGCGGGTTTCAAGCAAGGTATTCAGGTAGGAATTTTGCGGGGCATGAAAATTTTCCACGTTTCCGCTAAATTTGTGAATGTCGTAAAGAATATGATTGATAACTTTTACCTTTTCAAGGGCAGTCAATTCTTCATTCAGTTCTAACCAGATGTCTTTTCGGATTTCCTCTATTTTTTGTTTTATTTCATCTTCGTCCACATCAGGATACTGGTAGCGTGTAATAAGCATAAACGCTGCAAACAGGTTCTTCAAATCGAATTTTATCCAATGATCAAGTTCGGTACAGACAGTATCGAACTGGATATTGTGGATAATGTTCAGAATCCGTTGCTGCGTCAGGGAATCAAACGAGTTCTCCCACCTTTCTTCAAGGAATGGTATAGCTCCGGTTCCATACGAAAGGATCTTTTTGACGATCTGACTAAAGATGACATTGTCGGGTTCATCTGTAAGGCTGATAAGCGCTTTCAGCTCGCTCTCGTCTTTTTGATCCATATTACTTACATGCTATTAATATATTGAAAGAAATTTGGTTTGAGGTTTGATGGAATTGGCAATGAGTTTGGTTATAGGTTTTATGTTTGCAGTAACCACCAAAAACCTGTACCTATTTACAAAACCAACCGCCCTGCCTGCCGGTAGGCAAGTATTAACCATAAACCTATTACCAAATACCAAACTAAGAGCTAATACCATCAACCATAGACCATGATATTTTTTTTTGCAAAACTGTTTTCCATTAGTATAAACTGATTTTTGTGAATGAATATCTACGAATGTAGATGAAATTTCATTTGGTGAATAATAATTTTTAATGAATATCCGCTTTAATACCTAAAAATTAATTAAAATATGAAAATTAATTTATTTACCCCTAACCCTAAAGGGAGCAAATTGATTTTCTTCACACCCTTTAGGGACGGGGTAAATGAAGAAAATCAATTGAAGTAATTAGGCATATAAACGGATATTCATATAATTTTATGGCTAAATATTACTAAAAAAATTTTCTGATCAGCCAGACAATCAGGCTAATTACTATACTTAAAATTATCATGCTGACGAAAGGAAAGTAAAAAGAAAAATTTTCCTTCTTCACTTTAATATCACCAGGTAAATTACCAAACCAGTTAAACTTATCACCAAACAGCCAGATGACAATGCCGACAATGATCACAATGATACCAATAATAACAATTATTTTACCCGTGTTCTGCATGCGGATATATTTTTATTTATTCAATAATCTTATATTTTTTCATCGCTTGTTCGCGTGTGCAGGAATTGAAATGCC
>JBBAAT010000400.1:0-2672 GCA_041658145.1 Bacteroidales bacterium
GCATGGACGAAGTATCTTTGTTGGTTAAATTGGCATTATCAGCTTTTTTTGTTCCGGAACCACATCCGGAAATAGCAACGCAAAAGGCCACTATCAGCATAATTGTAAAAATGTTCTTTTTCATAATTTCTGTTTGTTGTTTGTTGTTGTGGCAGCCAGCATTGTCATTAGTCATTCCGATAATACCGGCTCGATTAAAAAAAATTTATGAAACGAAAGTAAAGAAATTATTTTGACAAAACCACAAATATGTTTTTGTCAGGCACCGAAGGTTTTTTATTTGCCTTAAATGCAAAACAATCAAAATAATCTAACTTTGCATTTTGTCGTTATAAAATGTTAATCAAAATATACTGAGTATGAATGCTGCCGATATAAGGAAAACATTTACAAGTTTTTTTGCCTCAAAAAATCACACTATTGTTCCTTCCGCCCCTATGGTGATCAAGAATGATCCTACATTGATGTTTACCAATGCAGGCATGAACCAGTTTAAAGATATTTTCCTTGGTAACACATCTGCAAAATATCAGCGCGTAGCCAATTCACAGAAATGTTTACGTGTGTCGGGAAAGCACAATGACTTGGAAGAGGTAGGTCATGACACCTATCATCATACCATGTTTGAAATGCTTGGCAACTGGTCGTTTGGAGACTACTTCAAAAAAGAAGCCATTGAGTGGGCATGGGAACTCCTCACGGAAATCTATAAAATTGAAAAAGACAGGCTGTTTGTAACAGTTTTTGGAGGGGATAAAGATGAGAATTTACCGAAGGACGATGAAGCTTATAATTATTGGAAGAATATTATTTCTGAAGACAAAATCCTTTTCGGTTCAAAAAAAGATAACTTCTGGGAAATGGGCGACACCGGTCCCTGCGGACCTTGTTCGGAAATCCATGTTGATATACGCGATGATCCGGAAAGAAAAAAAACAGACGGGAAAACACTTGTCAACAAAGGCAATCCGCATGTGATAGAAATATGGAATCTTGTTTTCATTGAATTCAACCGTCTTTCCGATGGGAAACTTGTTTCTCTTTCAGCAAAACATGTGGATACAGGCATGGGCTTTGAACGTTTGTGCATGGTGATACAGGGCAAAAAATCAAATTACGATACAGATGTTTTTCAACCAATAATTTACGAGATTGCAAAATTATCAGGTAAAAAATACGGTGATGATCCGAAAGCTGATGTTGCCATGCGTGTTATAGCCGACCATTTGCGCGCCATTAGTTTTGCCATTGCCGACGGACAGCTTCCTTCAAACAATAAAGCAGGATATGTTATACGTCGTATTTTAAGAAGGGCTGTTCGCTATGGTTACACTTTTCTTAATTTTAATGAACCTTTTATTCATGAGCTTTTACCAGTTCTTGTGAAACAAATGGGAATATTTTTCCCTGAATTGAAATCGCAGCAAGAGCTGATACGAAAAGTGATTGCAGAAGAAGAACTTGCTTTTTTAAGAACACTGTCAACCGGCATACAAAGATTCGAGAATTATATCCAGGCAAATCCGGGCAAAAAAATCGTTGATGGCACATTTGCTTTCGAACTCTTTGATACCTTCGGTTTTCCAATTGACCTCACACAATTAATGGCAAAAGAACAAGGCTGGAAGGTAGATATGTCGGGCTTTAATAAAAACATGGAAGAACAGAAAAATCGCTCACGTCAGGCATCTGCTGTTGACACAGAAGACTGGGTTGAATTAAAACCGATTACGGATACTGAATTTGTCGGCTACGACTCGCTTTCCGCCGATGCTGAAATTCTGAAATACAGAAAAGTAAAAACGAAAGATAAAGAATTTTTCCAGATAGTTTTTAATAAAACTCCTTTTTATGCCGAATCAGGCGGACAGGTGGGAGACCGCGGATATATTGAATCAGGCGTGGAAAAAATCTCTGTTGAAGATACTAAGAAAGAAAATAATCTCACAATCCATATTACAAAGAAATTACCGAAAGATGTAAAAGCAAAATTTAAAGTAGTTGTTGATAAGAAAAAGCGTTCGCTTACTGAAAATAATCATACTGCAACGCACTTGCTTCATTCTGCTTTAAAACAAGTGTTAGGAAAGCATGTGGAACAAAAAGGCTCTTTAGTTGATGATGAAAGATTACGTTTTGATTTCTCGCATTTTTCAAAAATGACAGATGAGGAAATTGCAAAAGTTGAAGCCTTGGTAAATGAAAAAATACGTGAGAATATCATACTTGAAGATCTTCGTAATATTCCGATTTCAGAGGCACAGAAGATGGGCGCCGTTGCATTGTTCGGCGAAAAGTATGGTGATATGGTAAGAGTTGTTTGTTTTGACAGGAAATACTCTATGGAATTATGCGGTGGCACACATGTTCATGCCACAGGGCAAATAGGATTTTTTAAAATAATTTCTGAAAGCGCCATTGCTGCGGGAATACGAAGAGTTGAAGCAATCACTTCGGTAAAAGCGGAAAACTATATGAATTCTCAACTTGCTGTTGTTTCTGAATTGCGTGAGTTGTTGAATAACCCGAAAGATATTGTAAAAAGTGTAAGTCAGTTGATTGAACAAAATAATCAGTTGCAAAAACAAATAGAAGAATTTCAGAAAGAGAAAGCGCTTGGATTGAAAGATGAATTAATAAAAAAAATCAAGAAAACCGGTGATATTAATTTC
>JBBAAT010000401.1:0-2672 GCA_041658145.1 Bacteroidales bacterium
CATCAGCGTTCTATTTCTTACTGGTGAGTAGTTACAAATAATTATTAAATTCTCTTGCCGCATTGAGCGATATGGCACAGAAAAAACAATACAAAAAAACTGACAGATCTTTTGAAAATAAAAGGGACCAAAAAGTTCCGCAAGTCCTTCCTGATAAAACGCAACACAAGATTCACAGACTGCCTTTCTATTTCCTTTTTGGCTTTGCATGTTTGCTTTATGTAAATTCCCTTTTCAATCAGTATGCACTTGATGATCGCCTGATGATCACAGAGAATCAGTTTACAAAAAAAGGATTTGACGGAATCGGCGATATTCTTTCAGCGGATTCGTTTGTCGGTTATCTTGGAGGACAAAAAAACTCTTTGGCCGGCGGGCGTTACAGACCTCTATCTCATCTGACATTTGCGATGGAGTATGAATTTGTCGGCTTTAACCCGTTTATCGGACATTTGATTAATGTTCTGTTGTATGCTTTTTCTTGTTTAATTATATACAAAGTTTTGAAAATGCTTTTCCCTCCGGGCAATAAACCCTTTTATCTTTCAATCCCTTTTATTGCAACAGCGCTATTTATAGCGCATCCTTTACATACTGAAGTGGTAGCAAATATTAAAGGGAGAGATGAAATTATGAGTCTTTTAGGCTCTTTTGCAGCTTTGTTTTTCTCTTTAAAATATATTGAAAAAGGACGAATCCATTATCTTATATGGGGAGTGTTATCTTTATTTCTTGGGTTGATGTCCAAAGAAAATGCCATCACCTTTATCGCGATCATTCCACTTACTTTATATTTTTTTACAAAAACAGAATTAAAAAAGAATTTTATTGTTACAGCTTTTATGTTTTTAGCTGCTGTTGCCTTCATTTTTGTCCGATACAAGGCGCTTGGTTTTATTATGTCCAGTAATGTTGAAACGGAATTGCTTAACAATCCTTTTCTTAATGCTACTCCTGTTCAAAAGTATGCAACCATTCTATTAACATGGGGAAAATATCTGTTACTTATTCTCTTTCCTCATCCACTAACCTATGATTATTATCCTAAGCAGATTCCTATTATTGGTTTTTCAGATATTCGCGCACTATTACCTTTGTTCCTATACTGCACGATGATTATTTTTGCTTTTTTAAAATTTAAAGAAAAAAATATTTATTCATACTGTATATTATTTTTTGGAATTACTTTTTCAATTTCGTCCAATCTTTTTTTTATCATCGGAACATTCATGAACGATCGTTTCATGTTCTTTCCTTTACTGGGCTTCTGCCTTATAATTGCTTATTTGTTGACCGATAAAATTACAAACCGGTTCGGGGAAAATGTCTCGCGAAAAGCTGTCTTTATGGTGGTTGGAGTTCTGCTTTTAGCGTATTCCGTTAAAACAATTTCACGTAATCCGGCATGGTACGACGATTATACCTTATTCACCACTGACGTAAAGACATCATACAACAGCGCTAAATGTCTTACTTCAGCAGGAGAAGTGATGCTTGAACGTTCGCAGGAGAAAGGAACTGATTCTGTAGAAAAAAAGCAATTGCTTAAACAGGCGCTGGAATACCTGCAAAGAGCAACACAGATTCACCCGGCATATAATGCAGCATGGATTCTTTACGGAAATGCCTTTCTGTATTTAGAGCAGTATGAACAGGCAATGCAGTGCTATGAAAATTCATTACGATTGACTCCCGGATATAAAGATGCAATAAATAATATTCTTTGCGTTGCACAGGGCGCAGGAAGGAAGAAACAATTCGCTAATTCTGTAAGGTATTATAAACGCCTGCTTGTTTTGCAGCCTAATAATTATGATGGTATGATACAATTAGCCGATGTGTATGAGCAGGCAAACAAGCCTGATTCCGCCCTTGCCATTCTTAACGGAATAATTAAACTAAAGCCCGACTACTATCTTGCATATAATAAAATGGGTGAAGTTTACGGAAAGGTTTTTAATAATATTGATAAGTCTCTTGAATATCTTATGAAGGCGTACAGCATGAAGCAGGATGATGCTACAGTTCTGGAAAATCTTGGTGTTGCTTATGGCATCAGTGCCGACTATAAAAATTCATTGCTGTATTTTTCTTTAGCGTATCAACAGGATTCAACAAATGCAAGACTTTGCAGTAATATTGCTAAAACATATGAAATGCTTAGTAATGTTGAAAAAGCAAATGAGTATTATTTAAAAGCAAATAATTTTGCTCAGAAAAAATAATAATTTTGATATGATTTAATAATTACTGGTTCTCTGATGAAGAAAACTTTACCTAATAATTATAAGCAACAAAAACATTCTGTGCAGAAAACAGAACAAAGCGAAGTGTCAGTACAGGAGCAATCTATTAAAAACAGTGCAAATCTTCCTGTTTACCTGCTTTTTGGTTTTGTATTATTACTTTATGCAAATTCCCTTTTCAACCAGTATGCGCTTGATGATCGCCTGATGATCACAGAAAATCAGTTTACAAAAAAAGGATTTAACGGAATCGGCGATATTCTTTCAACTGATTCGTTTGTTGGTTTTTTTGGAAAACAGAAAAACTTAGTGGCAGGCGGGCGTTACAGGCCACTCTCGCATATTACATTTGCTATAGAATATGCACTTTTTGGATTTAACCCTTTTATTGGGCATTTGATTAATATTCTTCTTTATGCTTTTTCA
>JBBAAT010000402.1:0-2661 GCA_041658145.1 Bacteroidales bacterium
CAATGCTTCGCAAAGGTTAGAACCGATAAAACCGGCGCCACCTGTTACTAAAATTCTTTTCCCTTTTAAGTTTCCCAATGTTAATGTTTTTATTTACGGCTACAAACCTACATGAATTTTCAAACACACACAAATTAACAACAAACCACAAACGACAAACAACAAACATATCAATGCGCTTCCAGCCAGTTATCGCCTGTGCTCATCTCAACTTCAATAGGGACGTCCATTTCAATAGCATGCTTCATCTTGTCCTGTACAATTTGTTTCACAATATCAATCTCGTCTTTGTGAACATCAAAAACAAGCTCGTCATGCACCTGCATTATCATTCTCGAATTTAATTTGTTTTCTCCGAATGCCTCAAAAATATTGATCATGGCGATCTTGATCATATCAGCAGCTGAGCCTTGTATCGGGGCATTAATGGCATTTCGTTCGGCATAGCCGCGTACAACAGAGTTGCCCGAATTGATATCAGTTATATACCTGCGTCTTCCTTTAATAGTTTCTACATATCCCGTCTTTCTTGCAAAAGCGATGGTGCTATCCATGTATGTTTTTACCTTAGGGTATTTGGTAAAGTATTGTTCAATGATCTGTGCAGCTTCTTTTCTTGCAATGCTTAATCTTTCTGATAATCCGAAAGCGCTGATACCATAAATAATCCCAAAGTTCACCGTCTTTGCATTGCGTCGCATTTCTTTTGTAACTTCTGAAAGAGTTACTCCATATACCTTTGCAGCAGTAGCGAGGTGTATGTCCAATCCTTGGTTGAATGCTTCTATCATGCCTTCATCACCACTCAGTTCAGCGATAATTCGAAGTTCTATCTGGGAATAATCTGCCGAAAGCAAAATGAATTTATCATTGCGCGGAACAAAGGCTTTCCTTATTTCACGGCCTCTTTCGGTGCGGATGGGAATATTTTGCAGATTCGGATTGTTGGAACTTAAACGTCCTGTTGCAGCTACCGCCTGGTTATACGAAGTATGAATTCTTCCCGTGCGTTGACTTACAATATTTGGTAAAGTATCCACGTAAGTGGATTTAAGTTTTGTGAGCGAACGGTAGTCAAGTATCTTTTGAATGATCGGGTGTTTGTTTACCAATTTCACAAGAATTTCTTCACCAGTGGAATATTGTTTTGTTTTGGTGAGTTTCGCTTTTTCAATAATGGCAAGCTTATCGAAGAGAATTTCTCCAAGTTGTTTTGGCGAAGCAATATTAAATTCTGTTCCTGCCATCGAATAAATTTCTTTTGTCAGTTCTTCAATTTCCTGCTTTAGTTGCAAAGAATATTCATTCAGCGCTTTGATGTCAATTTTCACACCTTCGGCTTCCATAGATGCAAGCACATGCACCAGCGGCATTTCGATCTCGTCGAACAATGGCTTGGTGCTGCTTTCCACAAGCAGAGGTTCAAACACCGACCGTAACTGCAATGTGATATCGGCATCTTCACCGGCATATTCTTTTATTTCTTCAATGGGAACGATACGCATAGAAAGCTGGTCTTTGCCTTTTTTCCCGATAAGTTTGTCGATGGGAACGGGTTTATAATTCAAAAAACTTTCGGCAAGTATATTCATCCCATGCCGCATATCGGGTTGTATCAGGTAATGTGCAAGCATGGTATCGAACAGTTTTCCTTTTACATCCACCTCGTACCACTTCAAAATAGATATGTCAAATTTTAAATTCTGTCCTGTTTTTTCAATTTCAGCATTTTCAAAAACTTCTTTGAATTCATTTACAATCTGCTGTGCGTCATGGTAATTGTCAGGTACAGGAACATAATATGCTTTGTGAGGTTCAATAGAAAAGGAGATGCCAACAAGTTCAGATTCATGTGAATCGAGCCCGGTTGTTTCGGTGTCGAAGCAAAATGATTTTTGCTGTTTCAGCAATGTCAGTAATTCCACGCGTTTTTCGGCAGTATCGGCAAGAAAATATTCGTGCGCCGTGTTATGAATATCTTTTTTTGCAACTGCTTCTTCATCTGTTTTTTCTATGCCGGCAAAGAGATCCGAAGGCGACGGTTCCTGCTGAGGTTTTTCTTCTGACGGCTTTGCAGATAATTCAGCGAATACCCGTTGCGCAAAATTCCTGAATTCAAGTTCATCGAACAAAGCTCTGAGTTTGGCTTCATCCGGATGTTTCCGCAGCAGCTTTTCTTCGTCAAGGTCAACGGGCACATCTAAAATAATGGTTGCAAGTTTCTTTGAAAAAACCGCCTGATCTGCAAATTCAATGACCTTATCTTTTAACCTGGGATTTTTTATTTGTGATGCATTCTGCAACAAATTTTCAAGATTGTCAAACTCATTCAGCAGTTTTCTTGCGGTAACTTCGCCAACTCCCGGGATGCCGGGAATATTATCGGAAGTATCGCCCCATAAACCAAGCATGTCTATAACCTGTTCCGGGCGCTTAATTCCGAACCTTGTACACACTTCTTTTATTCCCAGCACTTCGGCTTTGTCGCCCATACGACCCGGTTTGTAAATAAAAATATTCTCCGAAACCAATTGTCCGAAATCTTTGTCGGAAGTCATCATATAAGTTTTATAACCTTCCTGTTCGGCTTTTTTGGCAAGGGTCCCTATGATATCATCAGCTTCGTATCCTTCGGAAAAAATAACCGGAATGTTGAACGCA
>JBBAAT010000403.1:0-2660 GCA_041658145.1 Bacteroidales bacterium
AACTGGGAGGGTGCAATCTATCAAAGTTATGCGACCTGCTTGTTTATTATCAGAGAGTAATATTACCAACGCATTTGCAAGCACATGGCTGACGAAAAAGATGTTATCTGGGAAAACCTAAAAGGAAACGAAAACCTGAAAGAGTATATTTTTATGACCCGTGCAGGCTATCGCCACTTCTTTGTTTTAGGAAAAGACCTCAAAGATGCCGAACAAAACTTTATGCGAATTGACGAAATCAAAAGATGCGGATTTACTTTGGAAGACCTTCCTATCCGATTAGAATACGTTAAAGAAAAATGCAAGGATTGGAAGAAAGAAGACTTCTGGAACAAAAACGAAAATCACAATATAATAACAGCATAACATTGCAAGCACATTTGCAAGCTTCATGAACAGCCCGCAAATCCAAAGTTCAGTAATTTATTTGAATTATAAAACTTATACTTAATCAATGAAAATCGCCGATAATATTCTTGAACTTATTGGTAATACTCCGCTTGTCAGGCTTAACAGCATTACGAAAAATTGCCAGGCGGAAGTTCTGGCAAAGCTGGAATTCTTTAATCCTGCATCTTCTGTTAAAGATCGTATTGGATTAGCGATGATAGAGGATGCGGAAAAATCGGGTAAGATAAATAAAGATACTGTGATCATAGAGCCTACAAGCGGAAATACAGGTATCGGACTTGCTATGGTATGCGCTGTGAAAGGGTATAAATTAATTCTTACTATGCCTGAAAATATGAGTATTGAAAGACAAAACATTCTGAAAGGCTTTGGCGCTGCAGTGGTTCTGACACCGGCGGGTAAAGGCATGAAAGGAGCTGTTGAAAAGGCGGAAGAGTTGAACGTGGAAACGAAAAATTCTTTTATGCCCCAGCAATTTAAAAACCCTGCCAACCCTGAGATACATAGCAGAACTACTGCTGAAGAGATATGGAATGATACAGATGGCAAAATAGATATTCTTGTTTCAGGTGTCGGTAGCGGAGGCACGATCACAGGTATTTCCGAAGGTATTAAAAAAAGAAAACCCGGCTTTAAAACGATAGCTGTTGAACCGTCCGACTCGCCTGTGCTTTCTGGTGGAGCGCCTTCTCCTCATAAAATTCAGGGAATAGGCGCCGGTTTTATTCCTGAGATACTGAACATGGATACTATTGATGAAATCATTACCGTAACAAATCAGGATGCCATTGAAACGGCAAAAAAAATGATAAAACAGGAAGGTATTTTATGCGGAATATCTTCAGGCGCTAACGCGTGGGCTGCGTTGCAACTTGCGCAAAGAGTTGAAAACAAAGGAAAAATGATAGTTTTTATAGTGTGTGATACAGGTGAAAGATATGTGAGTACTGACCTTTTTAAGTAACTGTTCGTGGTTAATGTTTATCTCGCATGTGCGGGAAGGAACGCCCAACCGTCATTGCGAGGGCTTTTCGCCCGAAGCAATCTCATTAGCACCGTGAGTGAGATTGCTTCGTTCCTCGCAATGACGCGTCAAACAAACCTCTCAATAATGTTCTAATTAAGTTTTTATAGATTACTTTTAAATTTGATGAAGATGAAAAATCATAATGATAAAATGAATATTATAGATTCCGTTGTAGCGGAACTTGGTAATAATGAGGAGTATGGATTTTTACAACATCGTTCTTCTCATGAGATACTGATGCCATCAATCAATAGCCTTAACCAGATCATGGAGCATCTGAAAAAAGTTTTATTCCCTGGCTTTTTCGGTCATTCCGAAGTAGGCAGCGAAACGATGAATTATTATATTGGTGCAAGTATCGACATTATTCACCGTGCCCTATCTGAACAGGTTAAAAGGGGCTTCTGTTTTTATTGTGAAGATGACCAAAAGGTTTGTCATGATTGTGAAAACAAGTCAAAGGAAGTCGCTGCAAAGTTTATTTCACGATTACCGTATATCAAACTTATGCTCTCTACTGATGTAATTGCTGCCTATAAAGGTGATCCTGCCGCCAAAAGTTATGGCGAGGCAATATTTTGTTATCCAAGTATAACAGCGCTTATCTATTACAGAATTGCCCATGAATTATTGCTTCTGGAAGTTCCGCTAATTCCGAGGATCATCACAGAAATGTCGCACTCGCTCACAGGAATAGATATTCATCCGGGCGCAACAATTGGCGAATATTTTTTCATTGATCATGGAACCGGCGTTGTTATTGGCGAGACAACAATTATTGGGAAAAATGTAAGATTATATCAGGGCGTAACCCTTGGCGCTAAAAGCTTTCCCCTTGACGAAAACGGCAAACCAATAAAAGGGATACCAAGGCATCCAATTGTAGAAGATGATGTGATAATTTATTCCAATTCCACTATTCTCGGAAGGATAACTATCGGAAAAGCTACGGTAATTGGCGGTAACAAGTGGATCACACATGATGTGGCTCCGGAAACAAAAGTAACAGAATAAAATGAAACTTACGGAACGCGACAGCAAGGTGATATGGCATCCTTATACGCAGATGAAAAGCGCTTCTGCAATAGGAATTGTAAGAGGGGAAGGAGCTTATCTTTATGATGAGGAAAATAATAAATACATTGATGCAATCTCTTCCTGGTGGGTCAATACGCACGGTCATTCCAACCTGTATATTGCTGAAAAAGTCAGTCAGCAACTA
>JBBAAT010000404.1:0-2657 GCA_041658145.1 Bacteroidales bacterium
TACTTTATTCACCACGCGAAGAGTATTCATAGCTATATTATTCGTTAATAAATCACAAAACTACAAAAGTAATTTTTATAACATCAAAATTATATTGTGATATTAAAATTATTACTTTTGCTACAAATGCTTATACTGTGCGTGGGATAAAATTATACATTACAATTGGTATAGAGGGATAGAAGTATAGGGGTATAAAGGTATAAAGCGCACAAACCCTATACCTTTATAACTTTATACCATATACCTATTATGTATAAATTTATCCCGTTTCATGTATAATAAATACATTTTCGTTCAATGAAAAAAATACTTTTTATCACCGTTACAGTTTTATTGCTGTATTCTTCTTGCAAAACTGATTTCGAGATCAATGCTGAATGGAAAGATATTACGGTTGTATATGGCTTGCTGAACCAAAAGGATAGTATTCATTATATTAAAATAAACAAAGCATTTCTTGGAGATGGGAATGCTTTGACTATGGCTACAAATCCCGATTCATGCACTTACCCTCCTGGCATCCTTGACGTTTGGGTTGAAGAATGGAAGAACAATTCGCAATCCAATTCTTGGAATCTCGACACAACAACTGTTTACAATAAAGAACCCGGAGTATTTTATAATCCCAAACAGGTATTATATAAATTTACAGCCCAACTTGACACACTTGATGGAAATACCGAATATCGTTTATATATCAGGAATAAGCAGACCGGCAAAGTAATTTCGTCAAAAACTCCACTTGTTCATAATTTTAGCATAACTAAGCCTTCACCTTATCAACTTGCAGTTTTCAATAATTCAAATTCTATTCCGGTTAAATGGTCAACTGCGCAAAATGGCAAGTTATATCAGGTGGATATCCGTTTTAATTATTTGGAAGATTCTTCCGGAATAATTTCAAGTAAATATATTGACTGGAATATTGGTGTTGTTAAAGCCGATGGCCCTGTGGGAACAGAGATGACAACCAATTATTACGGGGACTCTTTCTTTAAATTTCTCGGCGACAATATCCCGCATAGCAACAATGTTATTAGACATATTGGTATTCCTAATGTTGAATTTATTTTTTCGGTAGCAGCCGATGATTTCAACACATATATGGAAGTTAGCGCGCCTTCTACAGGTATAAACCAGGAAAAACCCGAATACACTAATATTACCAATGGCATCGGTATTTTTTCTTCCCGCTTCAGCATTGACAGACCTTTAAATATGGCCGGACAATCCAAAGATTCATTATTTAATGGAGTTTATACGCAAGACCTGAATTTCCAGCCGTAATATTTCTGCCTTTTTGTCACCAGCTTTGTCAGTAATAGTTTCCGAATTTTATTTTATTTATTAATAAACTGTAATTTTATTTAAAATTTTGGGCTAAAGCCCGCCATCATTGGTTTTTCTTAACCCCGACCTCCTGCCTGCCGGCAGGCAAGTAAGGTCGGGGTTATTACAAAGTTCTTGATTTGCAAGGACTTTAGTCCTGACATAAAAAATTACAAAACCATTTATTTATGTCATATTTTCTTAAAAATTTACATTCCGTCCGATGGCATAATCATTGACAAAATAAGCAGACTAATAAAAAATTCAAAGCAAAATGGGCAAAATTATAGGAATAGACCTTGGAACCACCAACTCATGTGTGGCAGTTATGGAAGGCAGCGAACCCGTTGTAATCCCTAACAGCGAAGGGGGAAGAACAACTCCTTCGATGGTGGCATTTACTGACAGCAACGAAAGAAAAGTTGGCGAACCTGCAAAACGACAGGCTATCACCAATCCAAAGAAGACCATTTTCTCTATTAAACGGTTTATGGGTGAAACCTACGACAGAACCACCAAAGAGATTAACAGGGTTTCTTACGATGTGGTGCGGGGTGATAATAATACTCCGAGAGTGAAAATTGATGACAGAATGTATTCTCCCCAGGAAATATCTGCCATAATCCTTCAGAAAATGAAAAAAACTGCCGAAGATTATCTTGGGCAGGAAATCACCGAAGCCGTTATTACAGTACCTGCTTATTTCAGCGATTCACAGCGCCAGGCTACAAAGGAAGCTGGTGAAATTGCCGGGTTTAAAGTAAAGAGGATAATAAACGAGCCTACGGCGGCTGCTTTAGCTTATGGACTTGATAAAAAACACAAGGACATAAAAGTAGCCGTATTTGATCTTGGAGGCGGGACATTCGATATTTCCATTCTTGAACTTGGCGAAGGTGTTTTTGAAGTGAAATCGACCAATGGTGATACACACCTTGGCGGTGATGATTTTGACCATGAAATAATAAACTGGCTGGCTGATGAATTTAAAACCGATTGGGGAGCTGATTTAAGAAAGGACCCTATGGCTCTTCAGCGACTAAAAGAAGCAGCCGAAAAAGCTAAAATTGAATTATCAAGTGGCATTCAGACAGAGATAAATCTTCCTTACATAATGCCGGTAAACGGACAGGCACGGCACCTTGTAAGAACACTTACGCGCGCCAAATTCGAACAGTTATGTGATAAACTTATTCAGTCAACTATAGAACCATGTAAAAAAGCAATGGCAGATGCAGGATTATCGATATCGCAAATTAATGAAGTAATTCTTGTAGGCGGTTCCACTCGTATTCCTGCTGTACAGGCTCTTGTTGAAAAATTCT
>JBBAAT010000405.1:0-2657 GCA_041658145.1 Bacteroidales bacterium
CACTAAATACGCCTTGTTCATCGCAAATTCCAGAAAGTGGATTTGAAATACTCGGTGTCGTTCGACAAATAAGGAAATATTCACCCGCAGAAATTGTTCCAGAAAGAGAGAATAAAAGCGTTTCATTATTTTTATATAATTTCCAACCAACAAGAGATATACTTTCAGGCCCAGTGTTTTTTAATTCTATCCATTCTTCATATTGACTTGCCGATGTACCCATCCAAGCAACCTCATTTATAATAACCTCTGCATATACAAGTCTAGCCCCTAAAAACAAAATAAATATTACTAGACTTAAAATTAATTTTTTCATGCTATAATCATATCATGAAAAAAATAGATTTTCTGGCAATTGGGGATACTGTAATAGATGCTTTTATAAAATTAAAAGATGCTCATGTAAACTGTCGAGTAGATTCTAATACATGTGAACTTTGTGTGCCATTTGGAGATAAAGTACCATATGAATCAGTGAATGTAATCTACGCTGTAGGTAATAGCTCAAATGCTGCTGTTTGTGCAGCAAGGCTTGGTTTAAACACGGCATTTATGACAAATATTGGTGGGGATCAAAATGGAAAAGAATGCTTAGCTGTTTGGGAAAAAGAAAATATTGATACAACTTTCGTAAAGATAGAATCCGGCAAATTGACAAATTATCATTATGTCCTTTGGTATGATGTTGACCGTACTATTTTAATAAAGCACCAAAGTTATGAACGTGAATGGACAGATACAAAAGAAGCAAGTCAGCGTTCTAAGCCAGATTGGATTTATTTAAGTTCCATGGGAGAAAATTCTTTACCTTTTCATATTGAAATATCTAATTACTTAAAAAAACATGAAGATGTAGAACTTGCTTTTCAACCGGGAACTTTTCAAATAAAATTCGGCACAGAAGCTTTGAAGGAAATTTATGCACGAACGGATGTCTTCTTTTGTAATTTAGAAGAGGCAGAAAAAATATTAAATATACCTGCCTCGCCAAGTCAAGGCGGGCAAAACAAAGATGTCCTAACTTTATCGAAAGGCATCCAAGCGCTAGGACCCAAAATAGTAGTAATCAGTGATGGACCAAATGGAGCTTATTTGTATTTAAATGGAGAATTATGGCATAATGCGATTTATCCAGATATTGCTCCGCCAGTAGAACGAACAGGAGCAGGAGATGCTTTTTCTGCCACTTTTACAGCTGCCTTGGCCTTAGGTAAATCCCCTCTTGAAGCATTTGCTTGGGGACCAATAAATTCAATGTCTGTGGTTCAATATATTGGAGCGCGAGAAGGATTATTAAATCGTGAAAAATTAGAAGAATATTTAAAGGTCGCACCAGAAGATTATAAGGTTACAAAGATAAACCCACACACTTAAATTAAGTGTGTGGGTAAATTAAAATATGATAGACGGATTAAATAAAAATGAAAACCCAATACATTCAGCTGGAACATATGATGAAACAGGTAAAGCAGAAAAAATAGCGGAATTAGAAACAAAAAAGGCAGAGATCGAAAGATTAGAGAAAGAATTAGAAAAAAAGAAACAAGAATTAGGTGAATATATCATAAAAAACCAGCTACTTGACTAGCTGGTTTTTCTTTTTAAGATTTTCTCCACTGCAAGTATAATATCAGGCACATCCATTTTATAATGTTTTATCAATTCATCCGGTGTGCCTGATTGTCCAAATTTATCTTGCACACCGATAAATTCTATAGGTACAGGAAAATTTTGCACTAACACTTCAGCCACCGCTGAACCCATGCCACCAGCTATTTGATGATCTTCTACTGTCACGATTGCTTTACATTCTTTTGCTAAAGTAATAATGGCGTTTTTGTCTATTGGTTTAATAGTAGCCAAATTCATCACTTTAGTTTTTATCCCTTCTGTTTCTAATTCTTTAGCTGCAAGTAAAGCATTATAAACCATTTCTCCTGTCGTAATAATTCCAACCTGAGCTAAACCAACATCCGGCATCCAAAAAATTTCTGCTTTATTTATTTCAAAAGGTGTTTCTTCTGTAGTTATGATTGGTGTTTTATCACGAGCCAAACGTAAGTACGCTGGCTTGTTTGTTTTAGCTATTTCTAAAGTTATTTTTTTTGCTTCTATAACATCACATGGAGAAAAAACTTCTATATTTGGTATTACTCGCATCAAAGCAATATCCTCCAATGCTTGATGACTTCCGCCATCTGCTCCGACTGTAATACCTGCATGTGAGCCTATAATTTTTACTGGTCTGTCATTGTAAGCGATAGTTGTTCTTATTTGCTCCCAATTTCTTCCAGGATTAAAAATCGCGTAAGAACCACAAAAAGGAATTTTGCCCGCTGCAGCCATACCTGAACTGATAGTCACTAAATTTTGTTCTGCTACTCCTGCTTCTATAAATCTTTTAGGAAATTTTTCAGCAAATAAATTCATCTGGGTCGACTCTGTTAGGTCTGCACAAAGTGCCACCACATTTTTATCTGCTTCCCCTGCTTGCAATAATCCTAATCCAAAACCTTTTCTGGTAGTTTCTTTTTCTACACCTTCATTAAAAATTGAAGGATTTAATTTTAAATTTGGATTAAGCATTTTGTAATTCCTTAAGTGCTAACTCCCCTTGTTCTTTATTTGGCGCAATGCCATGCCATTTGTAATCCCTT
>JBBAAT010000406.1:0-2654 GCA_041658145.1 Bacteroidales bacterium
TTTTGTTTCCAGATAGAAATGTTTTAGCTTGGTCGACGAATGATGGATCAATTGTGGCTAGACTTTCTTACGGCAACATCTCTGTTATATTAACCGGAGACGCAACCATCAAAACAGAAAAAATAATCCTTGCAGAAAATTCTGTAACACAACTAAATAGTGATATTTTGAAAGTGGGACATCATGGTTCGCGTACTTCTACTTCACCAGAATTTGTGAAGGCCGTTTCTCCTACTTATGCATTTATTTCGGACGGCGAAGACAATAAATATGGACATCCACATCAAGATACATTAGACACTTTGACTCAATTTGGTGTTAAGATTTTTCGCACTGATTTGCTGGGTGCCATAATTATGAAATGTGCTAGAATAAATGAATGCGTGATAAACAAGTAGAGAAATTAATAAAAGCAGAAGAAAAGAGACAAAAAGAAGGATTAGAACTTATTCCATCAGAAAATTATGTCTCGGAAGATGTATTAAAAGCTAATGGTTCTGTTTTTACCAATAAATATTCTGAGGGATATCCAGGACGTCGATATTATGGCGGACAAGATTTTACAGATCAAGTAGAACGTTTAGCTATAGAGCGTGTCTGTAAATTATTTAATTGTAAATTCGCCAATGTTCAACCGCACTCTGGCGCTCCAGCAAACTTGGCAGTTTATTCTGCACTTTTAAATCCTGGCGATGTTGTTCTTGGTATGGATCTTTCACATGGAGGGCATTTAACTCATGGACATCCGATGACACTTCCTGCGAAAATTTATAAATTCGTTACATATAAAATGAAAAATCCTAATACGGGAGAGATTGATTATGAAGATCTTCGTCGTGTTGCAATAGAGAATAAACCCAAAATAATTTTGGCTGGTTTTTCTGCTTATTCGCGTACACTTGATTATAAGAAGTTTGTAGAAATTGCGCACCAAGTAGGCGCCATTACTGTAGCAGATATGGCACATATTGCGGGATTAATTGCAGCAGGGGCACTTCGTAATCCATTTGATGATGGTTTTGATGTCATTACTTCTACTACTCACAAAACTCTTCGTGGTCCTCGTGGAGGAATAATTCTTACTCGCGAAAATGAAGAGATTGCAAAAAAAATTGATAAGGCTATTTTCCCTGGAATACAAGGTGGTCCTCATATGCATATTATTGCCGCCAAAGCTGTCGCTTTTGGAGAGGCGATGACGCCCAAATATAAGAAGTATGCGAAGCAAATTTTAAAGAACGCAAAAGCGATGGAAGAAGTTTTTCATAAAAATAAAATTCGCATGATAGGCGGAGGTACAGATAATCACCTTATATTGGCTGATGTTTTTGGTTCTCTGGGAGTGACGGGTAAAGAGGCCCAGACAGTATTAGATGAAGTAGGTATTACTTTAAATATGAATGTTATTGCTGGAGACACTAGAAAGCCACTAGATCCTTCAGGTATTAGATTTGGTACTCCGGCTATTACCACACGTGGATTTAAAGAAAAAGAATGTAAATATGTTGCAGAACTAATGATAAAGACACTCAAAAATAAAGATGATAAAAAGATAAAAGAAGCTGTGCATAAAGAGATAAAAAAACTTGCCAAAAAATTTCCAATACTAAAGAAGTTTGTATAAATAAAATTTTATGGACGAAGAAAAGAAGGAAAACATTGAGGTAGAATTAAAATATCAACCAACAGAAGAACAATTATCTAGTTTATTAGAGGGTGCTGAACGATTACCTGATGAGAAAATTCATGATGTTTACTTTGATTTCCCTGATTTTAAATTATTGAGAAAAGGAATTCGTTTACGCTATAGAATTATCAAAAGAAAAGAAAAAGATGGAGAAACCCCATTTGAGGCAGTTGGTTTTTTTGAATTAAAAATTGGGCTAGGAAATAAGGCTGATTTGGAAATAAAAGATAAAGAAAAAATAAAAGAATATCTTGAAAATGAAAAAGATGGCATAAAGCAATTTTTTGATACAGGCAAGGGGTTGGAAGAAATTGTAGTAAAAAAAGAGAACCAGTTTATTCCTATCGTTGATTTTAATACAGAAAGAAGAAAATATATAAAAAATAGGTTTATTATTGATATTGATGAAGTGGATTATGGTCCCAATGAAGAAAAGTGCAATATATGTGAAATTGAGCTCATGATTAAAGATGAAGAAAAAATAAAAGAAACTAAAGAAAAAATAAAAGAATTTGCAGAAGGATATGGTTTAGATGGAAGGGGAGTGATACCTAAAGGATGGGAATATTTACGAAGATTCAATAAAGAAATATATCAAGAAATTTATGTGAAAAAGATGGAAGAGAAAGAAAAGAAAAAAGCTTTAAATGAAATAAAGATGAAATAATATGCCACATATTCACGAAAAAGTTGATTTTACAGTAGAAGTATTTATTGTTTATAAAAACAAAGTTCTTCTTCGGATGCATGATAAATTTCATAATTGGATTTCTGTTGGAGGGCATATTGAATTAGACGAAGACCCTATCGAAGCAGTTATACGTGAAGTAAAAGAAGAAGTTGGACTTGAGGTGAAATTAATCGGTACTAAACCGCCAATAAAAGATGAAAGTCATTATAAACATATAATTCCGCCTCGTTATCTTGGAGTACATCAAGTAGATGATGTCCATAGACATGTAATACT
>JBBAAT010000407.1:0-2649 GCA_041658145.1 Bacteroidales bacterium
TGGCGAACTCGCTGATAATAAATTTTGCCTGCCTGACGGCGAGGCAGGCTTTTTCGCAAAATGGCGTGTCAATCAACGCAACAGGTACTGCCGCCGACAATTCGGCGATGCTCGATGTGAGCAGTATTACCAAAGGATTATTAATTCCGCGAATGACTGAGGCGCAAAAAAATGCAATTGTTGCACCTGCTACAGGATTATTGATTTACCAGACAGATAATATCATTGGTTTTTGGTATTACGACACATCAATATCTGCATGGGTGCAGGCAATAGGAGCAGACGGACCAACAGGCGCAACTGGAACCAACGGAGCTATAGGCGCAACTGGAACCAACGGAGCTATAGGCGCAACAGGAACTAACGGTACAGACGGAGCAACAGGTGCAACTGGAGCAGACGGAGCAGTTGGAGCAACCGGTGCTACAGGAGCAGGCGGAACGGGAACAGTTGGCGCAACAGGAGCAACGGGTGCAACTGGAACTAACGGAACAGACGGAGCTACAGGTGTTACAGGGTCCACGGGAGCAACAGGAACAACAGGAGCAACAGGTGCCACAGGTACAGGAGCAACGGGTGCTACAGGCGTCACGGGCACCACAGGTCCTGTTGGTTGTACAAGTGCTAATTATATTATAAAAACAAACCCAACTGGAACAGGTGCTACATGCAGTATAATACAAGATGACGGTACAAGCGCTTCAATAAACGCTGTGCCAAATTCTAATCAGTGGTTTTATATTAACAGAACAACGTCTGAAAGACATGGACTTTATGTTTATGATGGTGCAGCGACGACTGCAGGAACAGGATACACCCCAACTACCGCACGCGCAGGCATTGGAGCATATGATTATAATGCTGATGCTTATGAATACGGAATTGCTGGTTGGTCTTATCTGGATAATGATCGATCAGGTGCTGTCTTTGGTGGAAAATATGATGCTACAACATGGGGGAGCTTGGGTTATCAGGATGTAGGCGGGACCGAATATGCAGGTTTCTTCAATGGTAATTCCAGAACAACAGGTTATTTATTGGTGGGAAATCCTACAGCGCCTAGTTCAACTGCATCTAATAATTATACAATTTTTTATTCTCATTCTTTTGATGCAGGTAGTAATGGTTGGGCTTATTCAGATATTTGCGGCGTTAATCCATGGACATTTTCTTTTGGCACTAACAATGGTGTTTTAACATGGGATAATATTGGTTCAAGAACAAGAACTGTTATTTATTCTCCATGTGTTTGGATTCCAGCAGGAGTTACCAATATAACAGAAGAGGGGCATTTTGCTTGCACTTTAGAAAATAATTTTGATGGGGTTTTCTTGGAATATAGTGTTAATGGCGGTGCATGGGCCAAAGTAACATTTTTTACCTATGCCTCATATCCTGATAATGCAAACGGAACAAGCGCCACAGTATGTACCAGTAACGATGCCCAGTCATGTTGGAATGGTACAGTAAATGGTCCATTTAGATGTTCTGAGGGTTCTGCAGGCGCTTGGATTCGATTTAGATTTGTTGGAATGGAAGACAATTCAGGCAATACAGGCGATTTTCAATTATATGGTTTTTCTGTTGGCGGTGTATTACCAGGTACTGTTGGAGGACCCTTTGCTGCCGGAAATATTTATGCTGAAAAAAATGTTTATGCCGGCTCAAATGTCTTACAAGGTGATGTTGCAGAATATTTTATTGTTGATACTCAAACAGAGCCGGGTGATTTAATAGCAATGAAATCCTCTGCCGGCGATGAATATACTATTTCCGACAAAGCATATAATCCGCTTGTAATTGGTATTCACTCTACAAATCCTACTGTTACGCTCAATCAGCCGTCAGGAGCTCCTGTTTGCTTAACTGGTCGCGTTCCGGTAAAAGTATGTGATGAAAACGGTACTATCAAAATTGGCGATTATCTCACTTCTGCTTCTTTAAAAGGTTATGCTATGAAAGCAGACAAGTCGTGTTTCATCATTGGTCGCGCTTTACAAAACTTTGAAGAAAAAGGGACAGGAAAGATTCTCTGTATGGTTGAAACCGGCTGGTATAACCCATCAAATAATAGCAATCAATCGGGAGGGCACTTTTTTATTAAAAATGATAACACTTCAGTAATTGTCAATGATGCGTCTGTAAAGGCAGATTCCCGCATATTTATCACCTTGCACGATAATGCCGGTGGTTATTGGATTAGCAATGTTTCAGATGGTTCATTTATTGTTAATATTGAAAAATCATCTGCAAGAAATATCCCGTTTGATTATTTTATTGATAATGCTGCAATCGCTAATTCTGAGGAAATTTCTGTGAACAATAATGAGAAAAAGAAAATAGAAGAAAAAACAATTGCTAAAACAGAGGAAGAACCCTCAGGTGTAAAAACTACTCAATTGCCCGAATACACGGGAGAAATGCCTCCAGGCGCTCCGCCCAATCCCGGAAATGGATGGATTTGGTCGCCTGAAACAGGATTTAGAATGACAGCCGATTTATCCGCAATAAAAAAAGCGGAAGAAGAAAAAAACAATATTCAGCAACTTAATCCAAAAGATACAGAGAAAAAGCAAGAGGATAAAAATCCTGTTCAAGGCAGGTGAAAAATAACATTCCTGCAATCACATTTACCACAGGTATTCACGA
>JBBAAT010000408.1:0-2644 GCA_041658145.1 Bacteroidales bacterium
TTTTTAATCCTCTAGGAGATAACACGCAAACCTTGAGTGGTTTTGTTGAAAAAATTCTAAAAGGAGTAATTAAAATAGGTATGCCTATTATCGTTTTAGCCATAATTTATTCTGGTTTTCTTTTTGTCTCTGCTCAAGGTAATTCAGAAAAATTGAGCGAAGCTAAACGAGCATTACTTTATACTTTAATCGGCGCAGCGATACTGCTAGGGTCGTGGGCTATCGCATTACTAATAAGAGATACAGTGCTTGCATTGTAAATAATTTTTTGAATATAAAATGACAAATTTAGTATGCAGTGATACGATCACAAATATAGGAGATATAATATGTAAAGCTGGTTCTATTTTAAAGTTAATCATTCCAGTTTTGATTCTTTTGGGCATAGTTTATTTTGTATGGGGGGTTGTTACTTATTTTATCAACGACACCGAAGAAGCAAAGAAAAAAGGAAGAGATAAGATAATATATGGTCTTCTTGGTTTTGTAATTATTTTTGCCCTACAAGGTTTAGTTACTATTGTTATAAATACTTTCGGACTTGACCAAGGCGCTGGACTTATTTCAAACTTTACTCAAAATATCAACCCTGGTAACATAGGAACTAATGCCCAGGGATTTTGCGACCTTGGCGCTGATCCAAAATTAGGAAATCTATTCAATTATGCCACCTGTTTTATTTATAGCTCAGCCCTTCCTCTTATTATTGCTTTAGCGGTGGCTATGTTTATTTGGGGGATTGTGCAGTATGTCATAAATAGTGATGAAGAAGCCAAAAAAGCCAAAGGTAAGCAATTTATGATTTGGGGACTTATTGGTTTAATAGTAATGTTTGGTGTTTGGGGTATAGTGAAAATAGTGGGAAATACTTTTGGTATTGAAAATGCTATTCCACAGTTGAAATAGTATTGACTTGCATCATTTTGTTCTTTGTGTGATATAATAAGGGTATATTATTAGTTAATTAGGTCGTTATGAATCCCGTTAGAAATTTACAAAACGGGGTTAAATTATAAAATAAGAATTATTCATCTTTATATAATCTTAAAGATTAATGTACGGATAGGATGATTTCTAAACGGGATGAAGAAAAAATTAATTGTATTGTCGAGTTCTGTTCTTGGTTTTGCGCCAATTATGGCTTCAGCAGCAAGTTGTACACCTTCTGTTGAATCATCTAGTACTATTCAAGGTATAATTTGTAAGGCTGGGAATATTTTGGATACTCTTATTCCGATTCTTGTTGTTTTAGGAGTAGTTTATTTTATATGGGGAGTTATTACCTACTTTATTGGTAGTGACGAAGAAGCAAAGAAAAAGGGCAGAGACAAGATTATTTACGGTTTGATTGGTTTGATAGTGATTGTTGCTATGTGGGGACTTGTTGGTATTGTTATTAATACTTTTGATGTTGGTGTTGGTGGTGGTGGTCCTCCTATTCCAGGAGTTACAGGGGTTGGTGGTTTTTAATTCAAAGTTAAATAAAGTTTATTATGGATTTATTCTTTACAAATGTAGCTTACGCGAGCGTTGATTCTTTTGTTTCCAATGTCAATAAGCTCATTATAAACCCGCTCATTATACTTCTTTTTGCTTTGGCAGTTGTTTATTTTCTGTATGGCGTGTTTGAGTTTATTTCCAATTCAGAAAATGAAGAAAAAAGAACGACAGGTAAAAACCATATGATTTGGGGAGTAATCGGAATTGTTATAATGATGGGAGTGTTCTCAATCTTGAATATGATTATGAATACTTTTAACATAAAGGGGAATATCCAAGAGGGAACTATAGAAATGCCGAATTAAAATTTGTAAAAATAAATAAAATAAAAAAGGACACTCGCTTGAGTGTCCTTTTTTATTACCTTTAAGCGTGTTTTAGGGGTTCAGATAAATATTTTTCTTCAGCAAAAACGTATCTCCACAAAAAGATTATCGCTACGATTACTATTGCTAAAAATATCCATTGCATTAAGCCAGTAGGCAGAAAACTATTTGATCCTTCTAAGGCATTAGCTGTGAGACCATTAAAACTATCATTACTTTCATCAATAGTTACGGTTTCATTTGTATCTGTAGTTTTTGCAACCGTAGTATTAGTAGTATTAGAATTATTGGTTGTGTTTGTAGATACGTTGTTTGTATTTGAATTAACATAATTTCCAATACAAGATTGACCTGTAGTCATACTAAAACCTGTATTTCTCCCTTCACATCCTTCAATTACTATTGAATTATTATAAGTAATAGGTGTTGAATTATAATAAAGAATAGGTATATCTTGTCTAAGATGATAATATGGAACAGCATTTATTTCATTTCTACTAATGTTTTGAGCATAAGCAGGGGAAGCTAATAAAAGTCCCAAAATAAAGGCTAAAATACCTGAAAGTAACATTAAATTGTTATTTGTTTTACTCATACAGATAAGTATAGCACTTATCGATATAAAAGTCAAGTGCTGGGAGGGAGACTCGAACTCCCAAGGGTTGCCCCACTAGTTCCTAAGACTAGCGCGTATACCAATTCCGCCATCCCAGCATCATATTCTTTTGTGTCCGCCCTGAAGGGATCGAACCTTCGACCTTATCCTTAAGAGGGATCTGCTCTACCAGCTGAGCTAAGGGCGGAAAATAAATATCTAG
>JBBAAT010000409.1:0-2631 GCA_041658145.1 Bacteroidales bacterium
TTTAAATTCGGAGTTACGTGAAAATCTGGCCAAAAATGGTTCCCTGCGTAAAAACGATTATGACAGGATGATGGAAGATATTTTCTTTTTGTTGGAGGAGAAAGAGAAAGAAGCAGAAAATCAATTTTATCAATATATTGAAGATCAAAAAACAATGGCCCGCTTTTTAAGACAAGGCATCCTTGATTTAAAAAATACAGAATCGAAAGAATGCAAAGAAAAAATTAAAGCATTTAAACTGGAACTGGAGCATATTTTACAAACGCAGAAAGAAAGAAAAGACCTTGTTGAAAAGAAATTGCTCGATTTTCAAACTATTCATAACAATATAACCAAAAGTTTTAAAATGTTACTTGAAAAGGGTGTTCAGGTATTTTGTAAAGACATTAAAAATGTTAAAAAAAGCGTATTGAAAGAAAAAGAAATCGCATAAACTGATGTTAAGCAAATATAATAAATGAATACTAAATTCAGAGGTCAGGCAGAGCCGTCCCCCTTTCGGGACGTGTCGAAGCCCGACCAATACATAAGTCACTCTTCGACACGCCTGCCTGCCGGCAAGGCAGGGACTCTAACCCGCAAACCCCATTCTATGTCCGGCTCTGAGTGACACTAATAAATTAATTTTAAGATTTGCATAACATCAGTATAAAGTTAGAATAAAAACAAAAAAATAAATTAATTATAAACCATAAAAAAATAGGAGATAAAAAAATGGGATTAGCATCAGAAATGAAAAATTTGAGCGAAGAGATAGTTGCTTCATTCAAAAATCGGATCAAGGAAAATGAAGAGCTTATAATTGAAGTGCAAGAAACCCTTGACGGTTTCCAGAAGGAACATCAGGATATGGCAGCAGCCTTACGGGCATCCCTTGACAAGGGCGAAAAAAGCCGGTTGAAGGAAGCTGATATTCTTATGAGAAATCTAATCAAAGAAAACAAAGAACGTGTTATTGAAGTTCGAGAAACCCTGGACGGCTTCCAGAAGGATCAACAGGAGATGGCAGCAGCCTTACGAACGGGCCTTGACAAGGACGAAAAAAACAGGCTCAAGGAATTTGTTGCCCTTATGAAAAGCATCAAAGAGGAAATTTCGGAGATTTTCACATACACCGATGATTTGCTTGCAAAGTTTGATAAGGAACATCTGGATATGGCAGCAGCCTTAAGATCAGGCCTTGACAAGGACGAAGTAAACAGGATGAAGGAATTTGTTGCCCTTATGAAAAGCATAAACGAGGAAGTTTTGAGGATTTTCTCATACACCAATGATTTGCTTGCAAAGTTTGATAAGGAACATCAGGAAATGTCGGTTGAGCTTAGAAAAAATCTTTCTGATGGTGAAGTAGAAAGGCTTAAGGAATTCAATGTAGTAATGAAAGGGATATGTAACGATGTAAAAAACCTCAAAAAAGCCGTTGCCGAAGACAGAGAAGGAGCATCAGCCGCATGGAAAAAGATGTCGGACATCCTTGCCCAATTACGGAAAACAGCCGTTACGCCGCCTAAGCAGGTAGTAAAGAAAGTTGAAAAAAAAGAAGTGAAAATGGAAACACCGGTTGAAGCAGTGAAGAAAGTTGTTAAGGAGGAAGTGAAGGAAGTTGTTAAGAAAAAAGTGCTGGAAGAAAGTCCAATGAAAAAGGAAACGAAAATTGAGGATTCAGAGAAGACATTGGAGAATAAAGTTCTGAATTATATCAATGCACATAAAAAAGGGGTAAGTATATCTGAAATGGAAAAACCACTTGAGGAAAATCGGATGAGATTAGGCTATGTGGCTAAAAAGTTATTGGACGAAGGGAGAATACTGAAACTTGAAAATGCCTATTACCCAAAATCCAAACACAAATCACAGTGGTAATTCAGTAATTCAATCATTCAATCATTCAATCATTCGATCATTCAATCATTCAATCATTTTAAAATGGGAACAAAAATCAAATGTGCATATTGCAATGGAACGGGAAAGGATCCCTTCGAATTACTCTCTATAACATCGCGCTGCCAGGTTTGCAAAGGAACAGGACAGGTTGAAGTAGAGGAACCGGCAATACCTTGTGTTTATTGTTCGGGTACAGGCAAAAACCCGCTGGGAGCCAGAGTTCCGTGCATAGTATGCCATGGAAAAGGAAGCAATTACTGCAAGAGCAATACGGTTTGTAGCCAATGCAAGGGAACGGGAAAATCAAGCGATGGCTTGCCATGTCTCGTTTGCAAGGGTAAAGGATTTTGTTAAAAAAATTAATTAATAACCACATAAAAACTATTTCCTATGACAATGGATGACGAAGTTTTAGAAAAAATAAGAATAAATGGTGGAAGCGCTCATGTCCAGCGGCTAGCGAATTTGATGCATATCGGTTTCGATTATGCCCGGAGTATTTTATACAGTCTCGGAAGACGGGATTTTATTGATATCGGGCGTGATGAAGTTGCTGTTCTTACTGATAAAGGTAAAGAGCGTTTAGAGAAAGCGATACAGAAAAATTTTGCCCCCACTTTTGATGAATTGGAAAAAGCAGCGATGGATCGTAGAATGAAACCATACCGTGAAAAGAAAGGATGACCCATACTATAAATAATATCAGGAAAGGTTTACTTAAAATGAGCAGGTCATGACAAAAACATT
>JBBAAT010000410.1:0-2615 GCA_041658145.1 Bacteroidales bacterium
TGGCTGAATAAATTATTACATTTCTAATTTTGGTAATCGGTAAAATCGGTATTCGGTAAAATTGGTAATCGGTATTCGGAAATCAATGTTGAGTGATTGTTTGTTGCAAACTTTTTACGTATTCCATTTCCCTTACCAATTACTGATTACCGACATACTGATAACTGATTACCGATTTACTGATTACCTGTTTGAAAAAATGTACAAATTTATCCAGTTTTTAGTATAAAATTGTTTGTCGTTATTTTCTTTATTTAACAATAAACAGTTCTATCAATGTCAACTATTCTCAACTTTCTCAATCATTTTCCGTATTCTGAGGATTTCTCCTACGCTCCAGGCCTGCGATAAAGCGCCTCCTGGCTTGTGGGGCGGATCTCCATCGAATACTTCCGAAATGGTGCCAATGCAATGCTCTTTCATAGCAGGATCAAATCCTTCATACAAACTTTTTATCAGCGATAATCCACCTTTACCATGAATTCGCAAATATCCTTCTGCAAAATGTCCTAACAGCCACGGCCAAACGGTTCCCTGATGATACGCCGAATCTCTTTCTCTCTGGTCTCCGGCATATACTTCCTTATAATCGGGGTGTTTAGGTGTAAGTGTACGCAATCCGCGCGGAGTCAGGAGTTCTTGCTGTATTTTTTCAAGAACAAGTTGTCTGATTTTTTCATGTATAGGGACATAAGGAAGAGATGTTGCAATGACCATGTTTGGCCTTACTGTCCAGTCTTTATAATCACCACAAACATAATCAGCCAGATATCCCCTGTCTTTGCACCAAAATGTATCTTTGAAAACATCAGGAAGTTTTTCTGCAATAGATTCCCAGTTTCTCACAAAACTCTTTATACCGGCAAGTTTTGCAACTTCAAGAGCAAACATGATGGCATTATACCATAATACATTAACCTCTACAGGCATTCCTATTCTCGGAGTAACAGGTTTACCGACAACAACAGCATCCATCCATGTTACAGCTTTACCTGCCTCACCGGCGTATATCAGACCATTGTCCTGCATTTTGATGTTGAACATGGTTCCTTCCCTGAATCCTTCAAGTATCATCAACATCTTACGCCCGTATTCTTTCCATGTAGTATCTTTTGTGCCTGTATATTCGGCGTATTGTTGCAACGCCCAAAAAAACCACAAAGGCGCATCAACCGAATTATACACTGTATCGTTGCCACTTCCTGCATTCGGGAATAATGGTCCACGGAGTTCAGAAACCATTGTATCCAGAACAGCTTTGCATGTTTTAGGATCATCAATGGCAAGTGTTAAGCCCGGTAGCGCTATAAAGGTATCCCTTCCCCATCGTCCAAACCAGGGAAACCCTGCTATTATTTCAGTTTTCTTGCCTTTACGAACAACGAACTGATGTGCTGAATTGATAAGATTATTTTCAAAACTGTCTCTCGGGATCCTGTGTTTAATTTCTGAAGTAAAAAGTTTTTTAAGCAGTAATGGATTTTTCTCACTCGTTCCAACAGATAAAACTATCTCTTCCCCTTTTTTAACAGGGACTTCAAAATAACCGGGAACAAAGAGGTCTTCCTGATAATCATAGCCTCTTGTTTGTTCTTCTGAATATTCTATATTGTAATACCAATCAGGAACATGCGTGTATTCAGGCTTTTTGGATAATTGCATAAAAAGATTGCTATAACCGGTGTACATCCTGTATTTGATCCCATTGTCAATTGATTCATATCTTTTTTCGACAAAAACATTTGCCTTTGCCAGTTTATGGATATTTCTGAATGCAAGATAAGGCTTCAATCTCAGAATCGTAGGAGAATGAGCATCTTCAAGTATATATCGGATAAGAAGACGATTATCATCCAATACAAGCAGCAACTCCATGGAAAGAATCACTCCACCGACACGAAACGTAAGTTTTGGTATTGGCTCGGTAGTGAAATCACTAAAATATTTATGACCTTTCGGAATGTACACACCTCCGGGGTATTTATGAATACCAAAATTAAATTCAGCTTCCCTCTGAACAACTGTAATATCAAGTGCTGAAAGCAATACGTGATTTTCGTTGTCAATGGCTGGTTGAGGTGAAACTAACAGACCGTGATACTTTCTTGTATTGCAACCCAATATAGTGGTACATGAATAAGAACCCATTCTGTTGGAGCGAAGCAATTCCTTATTAAGAGAATATTCCAGATTAACTAACTGGTTCTTATCAAAGTCAATATAACCCATAATAAAATGCTTGAAATTGGAAACAAAATGCAAAAATAATATAATTTATCTAAATGTATAAATAATTATTTTCATCTAATAAATTAATGATTATGTCTATATATTTTTTTTATTCGTAAAAAAAATAATCGCATATATTCAGATGTGAATAATTCAGGTTACGCAATAATAATCAAAATTTTACGTAAGTTGCTATAATTAACTATATTTGCATTGATCTAAAAACGATTGGATGAAAAGGCAATTCATACTTCGGCTGAATGAATTTGCAAAAAAAATGCAAACTCATTTGCTCAGTATTACTGAATCTATGCATCTTTGCTTTCGCAAATCTGTTAAGATTCAGTATATATTTCCTGATTTAGCATTCTTTTCACTTATCCTTG
>JBBAAT010000411.1:0-2590 GCA_041658145.1 Bacteroidales bacterium
ATGAAAGAGCATTTTACTATTCGCATGACAATCTTTCCAGATGTGAAGCTCTTTTAAAAAAATCGTATTGCTATAAATCATCCGGCGATTATGAAAAGGGGGCGCAAACACTGCAAAGGATAGGACTTTCGGATATGCCGGATTCAGTCCAGTATAATGTACGATATGAACATGCTCTTGACTGTTTCCTTTCCGGAAATTATGAAGAAACTGATAACCTGCTTATGCAAATTAATTATTATACAAAAAATAAAACCCTCATTAATAACTGCCTTTTCCTTGATATTCTTAACAAAAACGAATTACAAAAATGGGATGAAGCCGATTCAGTATTTTATATTTATATCAAGGCGAAAAACATTTCAATGGATTCCGATTCTATTCATGATTTATTGCGAAAACCAAAATTATTAAATCCGAAAACTGCAAAAATTCTTTCATATATCATACCAGGGTCGGGACAAATGTATACGGGACATATATTTCGGGGAATCAGCAGTATCATACTACAGGGAAGTTTTGCCACCTATACATTTTACAGTTTCAAAAATAGTTATTATCTTTCGGGACTTTTAACAGGATTTGGTATTTTCCAGATGCTGTATTTTGGAGGAGCAAAATACGCTTATTACCTTGCTGAAAGAGAGAATTTAAAAAAAATAATGTTGTATAACAGTAAAATCAGGGAGTTTATTTTAAAACAAGAAAAAATAAATAATTAATGAAAACCCAAACCATGAAAAAAATTATGATTAAGTTCCTGTTCTGGGCAATGATATCCGGAACAATCACCTCAACCTTTGCACAAGGCGTTCAGCCTTTGAGAGTAGAAATTGAAGCTAAAAAAAGTTCTGATGATTACAATGTAGTTCCTGTCGGAAAAGACGGCGTTATTTTATTTTACGAAAGCTACGAAAAAGAAAAAGGCGATAAAATTTGGGTATTCACAAAATATAACACGGAATTAAAAGAAGATTGGAATGAAGAAGTTCCTGTTCAAAAATCGCTGGACTTTATAAAGTATTATATCGATGATGAAAAAATGTTATATGTGCTGCTTGGGAATATGCATTATGTAGCAGGGCAGAGTTCGGAACTGATATCAAACAATGCTTCCGGAACTTTTCAGATCGTGTCGATTGACATTTCCAATGGCAACAGCAACATAATAAACTCCAAATTCCCCGGATCATTGTATATCAGGGATTTTAAAGTAATAAATGATAAGGCTTCCATTTTTTGCATGACATCTCCTACCAAAGGGGATGCCTGTATGCAAATGTTTTTAACATGCACATGTATTCCTGCATTCACAGGTTTAACGGTTTTTAAGTTCCATTCTTTAATAATGAATGTAAATCTTAATAATGGAACATTTACAACTATACCAATTAAATATGAAGGGAATACATTGCTTCTTGACAGTGATATTATGAAAGATACAAATACTTTTTACAAAGTATTTGTTAAAAACAAACCCAATGTTAAAACAACATCAAATTATCTTATTGATTATTCCGGAAACGGCGATTTAATAAAAACAAGTAAAATAAAATCAGGATCCGGTAAACTGCTTAGAACATTCAAATACCAAAACCTTGGCTCGGAAGAGTCGGTTATTATAGGCACTTACGACACTGAAAAGAAAAAAGGTTTTACATTTAACCCTGCAAACAATGAATCAATGGGATTAAATTCTGTTTCCGAAGGTATATATTTTACAAAAATGAAAGGAGAGGAACAGAAATTTATTAAATTTTACCCCTTTTCTAAAATGGAGAATTTTTTTAAATATTTGAAAAATAAAACAGCTAACAAAGTAAAAGAGAAAGTGAAAAAAACAGAAAAAAAAGGAAAGGAACTCAATGTAAATTACAATCTTCTTGTGCATAAAATAATTGAAAAAAACGGGCAGTATATATTGATTGGCGAAGCATATTATCCTGAGTACAGAAAGGATTCCTATAAAACCATTACCAGAGATGCTTCAGGAGTACAGACAGGTTCTACCACCACCTACACTTATGTTTTTATTGGTTACAGGTTCACACATGCCGTTATTGCCGCTTTTGACAGTGAAGGGAATAAACTTTGGGACAACAGCTTTGCCATTCAGGATATTCTGACATTTAACCTGAAAGAAAAAGTTAAAGTAATGTTTGATGGCGATGATATTATTCTTACATATAGTTATGGCGGATATATTAAATCGCAGATAATACAGGGCGATAAAATAGTGCAGGGCAAGGAAGACACAAAAATTGAAACATCACTTGAGGGAGATAAAGTAAAGCAAAACTGGAACAGCGATATGGATTTCTGGTACGACAATTATTTTCTGTCATGGGGCTATCAGAAAATCAAAAATAAAGGGAAAAGAACTGTTTTTTACTTTAATAAGATAGGGCTTCAATAAAACTTATCAGGGAAAAAATAAGGATTCACAAGCAAAGCCTTACTTTATATCATGAAGAACATGATAAATCAATCAATGAGGATTTTTGTAATAATCATCAGCCTTTCCGCCAAAATAATCCTTGCCCTTGATCTGATCCGGGTCATTTATAGCTGAATTTCGCTTCAGCAGTTT
>JBBAAT010000412.1:0-2589 GCA_041658145.1 Bacteroidales bacterium
AATTCTGACTTATATGATAAATATCTTTCAGGCGAACATTTTTGTTTTACCGACCTTGATATAAAGCCTTTCAATGATTTCAGGTATATTGTGCAGTCAAATATTTGTAATACATTTACTCCTGAAGAATTACAAAAGCTTAACAACAAATGGATACTGGTGAAAGAAGTACGGTCATGGCAAGTGTATATTAAACTATTTAAAAACCCTGAAAAACCGTAATGAATTCGAAAATTAAAAAAAGATATCTGTATTTTTTATCCATACTAAGCGGCTTGCTACTCACTTTTGGCTGGCCGGCCAATGGTTTCCCGCTGTTGCTTTTTTTTGCATTTGCGCCATTGCTGTTTATTGAAGATTATATTTATAATAACAAAGATCGTTTTAATAGTTTCAGTTTTTTCGGTTATTCATTCATTGCAATGACCGTTTGGAATCTTCTCACAACCTATTGGATTTATTTTTCAACTGCTTTTGGCGCTGCTGCTGCCGTTTTGCTCAATGCGCTATTCATGTCGATCGCATTATCATTATTCCACTATGCACGCACTGTAATCAAGCATAATTCCGCTTATATCACGTTTATCATTTTCTGGATATCATTCGAATACCTGCACCTCAATTGGGATTTGTCATGGTCGTGGATGAACCTCGGAAATGGTTTTGCAAATTATGCCAGTTGGATCCAATGGTATGAATACACAGGTACCTTTGGTGGAACGCTTTGGGTATTGCTTGTAAATTATATGATTTTTCGTGCAATAAAAATGTACCTCAACAAAGAAAAAACATTTAAATATCGTTCGTTATATGCAGCAGCATGCGGCGATCTGATACTTGTGCCGGTCATCATTTCTGTTATTATTTACTACACTTATGAGGAAAAAGGTAAACCCGCAAACGTTGTTGTTGTCCAGCCCAACATTGATCCTTACAATGAAAAATTCGGCGGGATGTCCTCTGAACAGCAACTTGCAAAACTTCTTAAACTCGCCAGACTGAAAACGGATAAAAACACAAATTTATTGATTGCCCCTGAAACAGCAATTCCTGAAGGAGTCTGGGAAAACGAACTTGAAGAATCGAGAAGCATTGACAGCCTTAAACTTTTCGTAAGGAAATTTCCTGAGCTGAATATTCTGATAGGGATGTCATCATATAAAATGTTTGAGAAAGGGAAAGTTGTTTCTGCCACTGCCCGTCAATATCCAAACGATGACAACTGGTACGATGCATATAACGCGGCCATACTTCTCGACACATCAAAAAATATCCGGATATACCATAAATCCAAACTCGTTCCCGGTGTGGAAAAGATGCCTTTTCCAAAATTACTTAAACCCTTGGAAAAATTCGCCCTTGATCTTGGAGGAACCAAAGGCAGCCTCGGTGTACAGGACGAACGAAATGTGCTGTATTCATCTGACCGTGTAATCAAAGTGGCGCCTGTGATCTGCTATGAGTCAATATATGGAGAATATGTTACAGAATATGTAAAGAATGGCGCCAATATTATTTGTGTCATTACAAATGACGGCTGGTGGGAAGATACACCGGGGTATAAACAACATTTCGAGTACGCCCGTTTAAGAGCCATCGAAACGAGGCGTGATGTTGCACAGTCAGCGAACACAGGTATTTCAGGCTTTATTAATCAGCGGGGCGATGTGCTTCAAAAAACATCGTGGTGGCAAGGCGATGTTATAACACAAACCCTCTTATTGAATGAAGAAAAAACGTTTTATGTAAGATACGGGGATTATATAGGAAGAACAGCATTTTACATGGGTGCAGTAATCTTTCTTTACACATTCTTTCTCTCTGTTTCACGCAAGTTTAAAAAAAATAGAATCACTGAAAATAATTAGTGTCTGTCCATAAAGTCAATACAAAACGTCATTGCGAGGGTTTTTAGCCCGAAGCAATCTTATTATCGCGCCGTGAGTGAGATTGCTTCACTCCACTGCGTTACGTTCGCAATGACGACATTACGGACAGACACTAATTAACTGTGATCTTTCAGAAAGAGTCGGCATGTTTCCTTTATTGAAACTCCCATTGGAATAAACTCAAAACTCAGCGTTTTTTTAATTTTCTCATTCGAGTAATAATATTTATGAAATGCAGTTCTGGCAGTTTCTTTAGTGATTAACGGATTTTTTCCGGTAAAAAACGATCTTAACTTTTCCATTCTCCATACAAGCTGGCTCAATATTGAATTTGCTTTTATAGAAGGTTTATTTTTTCCTAAACCATCCGCTATCAAACTGAATAGTTTTAAATAATCAATGTTTTCAGACGACAAAATAAATCCTGAATTCGTAATATCACTTTCCATCAGCAAGATCATGGACTTCGCTACATCACGTACATCAACATATCCATTCACTCCAGCCGTAAAATATTTTAACCCATCCCATACCTGCTTAAAAAGCAGGCTGCTTCCTTTGTTCCAATTACCTGGACCAATGATCACAGATGGATTTACAATAACTGCAGGAAGCCCTTCAATTATTCCTCTCCACACCTCCCGTTCAGCGCCATATTTGCTGACAGAATACGAGGAATTATTTTTTGAATTTTTCCAAT
>JBBAAT010000413.1:0-2570 GCA_041658145.1 Bacteroidales bacterium
CAATTGAAGAGGGATGTGGGTGGGTTTTCTTATAGTATTTGTTACTTTCCTCAAGAGCCAGGCGTTCAAAAATCCACTCCAGATCAGAAAACAGGCGAAGTCGAGTTTTGACAGACAGGAAAAAAAACAGTTTACTGCTTCTGTATATAAAAGACAAAAGCAATTTTCGCTTTTTTTTTCTGGGATGTTGTATCATCGTTCTACTGTTAAGTTAACAATTAAATGTCGTATAGATTGCTTCGTCGTTCGCCGCGGCGAACTCCTCGCAATGACGTCATTGCGAACCTGACTACCGTTAGGTAGAGCCGGCGAAGGAGGGTGAAGCAATCTTAGTGCGTAGAAATAAGTTTAACATAACACTACCTTAGGTTGTTTTTAAAGTAAAAGTACAAAAAAGAATGAAGGCGTGAAAATTTCAAAGATTTTATAAGCAAATTATTTGCACGTGATTTACTTCCGAAGGTATATTCCTGTATGGCGCAGTTAAAAATATAGTTATTCATAATCTTTGATAACACACTTTCTGAAATAGATGGAATAAAATTAAAAATTCTCTTTTCCTTATTTTCATCCAACCCAACGGATTTTAAAAGTTCAATTAAATCGGGTCTGTTAAGAGAATAAATAAAACGCGAAAAGATTTTTCTGAATTCCATGTACACCCCGGGTGGATTGTCGTTTGTTTTTGAACCGGAATGAATGCGGAATTTACTAAGAGCTTTATTGACTTTTTGGGTTTTAAAAGAAAAGAAAATTCTAACCCAAAGATCATAATCCATAAGATAGTGTAATGATTCATCGAGTAGTCCGGTTTGTTTTAAAATACTACGCCTCCAGAAAACTGATGGTTGGTGAATATTAACACGTTTGAGAAAAGAAACCGGATTGAATTCGGGGGGGCGAAATGTTTCTGCTTTTCCGTTATCGTAGAAATTGATAACATCACCGTAGAGCAAATCTATATCGGGATTCTTTTCAAAAAAGTCGGAAACAAAACGTAAGGTATCGGGCACGTACAAATCATCGCTGTTGAGCCAGGCTACAATATTGCCCGTTGCACGTATTAAACCTTTATTTATAGCTTCACTCTGACCTTTATCCTGTTCACTTACCCAAAAATTTAATTTATGTTCATACTTCTTAATAATTTCAATAGTATTATCTGTGCTACCACCATCAATAATAAAATATTCAAGATCAATATCACGCTGATTTATTACTGATAATATAGTCTCTTCAAGAAATTGACCTTGATTAAAAGATGGCGTGATGATGGAGATTTTGCTTGTCAATTTATTTTTTATGACGATGATTGCTATACCAGTTAATCGTTTTTTGAATACCCTCGTTCAATGTGTACACAGGGAAGAATTTTAACTTATATCTTATTTTTTCAATATTTAATACTCGCCTTCTAATATTGTCTATTTCTCTTTTGTCAATATGAACTATTTTAGAGTTGCTGTTTGACAATTTAATAATGGTGCTTGATAAAAGATTAACGGATGTTTCAGTGCCTGTTCCAATATTAAAAACATCACCTATTGATTTTGGATCAAGTGCAGCATGGATAGTGGCCCGGCAGGCATCATCTACAAATGTATAATCCCTTGTTTGCTCCCCGTCACCGTGAATTTCGAGCGGCTTATTTTGCAATGCCAAATTGATAAATTTCCCTACTACACCACAATATGGATTTGACGCGGATTGATTAGTGCCATAAACATTAGAATATCTGACAATGCATACAGGCAAATCATATTGTTCATAAAATATTTTAGTATATCCTTCGCCTGCATATTTGCTTACAGAATAAAAATTTAAAAAGTTCGGGGTTTCGTCTTCATTAATGGGAATTTGTTTTGAATTTCCATAAATGGAAGAAGTGGACGCATAAACAGTTTTTTTAACATTAGCAATTTTGCATTCGGTAAGAACATTATATGTTCCTCTAATATTTGTGTTCATATCATCCAAAGGATTTTTTATGGATGCGATAATATTTCTTGCTGCCAAATGAAATACGATGTCTTTATTGTTAACATGTTTTTTTAATGCAGTTTCGTCCAGCACAGATGCTTTTATTACTTCTGCACTTAAGCCACGAATGTTTTCTTCGCTGCCTGTGAAAAAATCATCAAATATTGTTACCTTAAAATTATATTCTTGTGTTAATATCCTTGCAAGGTTTGAACCGATAAAACCGGCACCTCCGGTAATAAGAATATTCTTAATTTTTTTGTCGAATTTCATTTGAAATAATAATTTAATTATTAAACATAACATCAAGATTTTTTCTCAGAAGTTTTATATCTACGATTAAATTCCAGTAAGCACCAGGCTTTGTGTCTTTATATTCGCAAAACTGGTAAAGAAACGAATGCCTGAATACATTTGCCAAACTAAAATAACAATTATCCTCAGTATTATTTGCTTTGTTAAAAAGCAAAACATTACCACCTATTGGCATGAACATCATATTGATAAGATTTGCGCCAATAATCCCAATTAAATACTTTGCGTTTTTACAAATTGATACTTGTTCCTGAAATGAATAATCTTCAAAATAC
>JBBAAT010000414.1:0-2567 GCA_041658145.1 Bacteroidales bacterium
TATTGATGTTCGCAAAAAAGTAGGTTATCTTCCCGAGCACAACCCGCTTTATCTCGACATGTATGTTGTTGAATATCTGGAATTCATCGCCGGCATACATAAACTTGGTAAGAAGACCAAAGAACGTATTACTGAAATGATTGATATTACGGGGCTTGATGTGGAAAAAAAGAAAAAAATCGGGGTCCTGTCAAAAGGATACCGGCAAAGAGTAGGATTGGCACAGGCGCTCATACATAATCCGGAAGTCTTAATTCTTGATGAGCCAACTTCGGGCCTTGATCCGAATCAAATCGTTGAAATCAGAAATCTGATTAAAATGATCGGGAAAGAAAAAACAGTATTATTCTCAACCCATATTATGCAGGAAGTAGAAGCTGTTTGCGATAAAGTTATTGTTATTGATAAAGGTAAAATTGTTGCCAATAAGACAACTGTCGAGATGCATAATTTTAATACAACTTTTCAATTAATATCGGTAGAATTTGGCTCTGTAGTGAACAAAAATTCATTAAAAAATATTCCAGGTGTTATTGATGCCCTGCCGATAAAAGATAATATCTGGAATATCAAAGCAATACCTGCAAACGACATTCGTCCGGAAATATTTAAGTTTGCCGTAAAGCAAAATATAACAGTGCTTTCAATGAAAATAGAAGAGCAAAGCCTGGAAGAAACTTTTCATCAGCTTACAAAAAATAAATAATTTATTGCTACTCAAAAAAAAATCGCCACAGATTCACAGATTAACCTTCCGCCAGCTGGCGGACTAAAAGAGTAATCTTAATAATCTGTGAATCTGTGGCAAACTTTTTTTATATTTGCACACGAATAAATTTTTTAATCTGAAATTTTAACTCTAAATTCTAAATTCATAATTCTTAATTCTAAATTCAAATGGGATATTTATTTACATCGGAATCTGTATCTGAAGGGCATCCCGACAAAATAGCCGACCAGATATCGGACGCATTGCTCGATGCGTTTTTAGCAGTAGACCCTGATTCTAAGGTAGCTTGTGAAACACTTGTAACCACAGGTCTTGTGGTATGCAGCGGGGAAGTAAGAACCAATGGCTATGTTGATGTTCAGAAAACAACAAGAGGCGTCATAGAAAAAATTGGCTATACAAATGCTGATTACAAATTTGAAGCAGAGTCGTGTGGCGTTATTTCAACCATTCACGAACAGTCAGATGATATTTTCATGGGCGTTGATCGTGGAGACATCGAAAATCAGGGAGCGGGTGATCAAGGTATGATGTTCGGTTATGCAACAAATGAAATGGAAAATTTTATGCCTCTTCCCATTGAACTTGCGCATATTCTTTTGCAGCAACTGGCTGCAATAAGGAAAGAAGGTAAATTAATGAAATACCTCCGTCCTGATTCCAAATCCCAGGTTACAGTTGAATACAGCGATGACGGGAAGCCGGAAAGAATAGATACAATCGTACTTTCTACTCAGCATGATGAATTTATAAAACCTTCGGATTCTTCAAGATCCGCAATAATAAAGGCCGAAAAAGCCATGCAAAACAAAATCAAAGAAGATACGCTGAAAATTTTGTTTCCCCGGGTTTTAAAAGTTATACCGGCTAAATTCAAAAAATTATTTAATGATAAAATCACGCTTCATGTAAACCCTACCGGAAAATTTGTAATTGGAGGTCCGCACGGCGACACAGGTTTAACCGGAAGGAAAATAATTGTTGACACCTATGGAGGAAAAGGCGCACATGGTGGTGGCGCTTTCTCCGGTAAAGATTCTTCAAAGGTTGATAGGTCGGCTGCTTATGCTGCCCGCCACATTGCAAAGAACCTTGTAGCTGCCGGCCTTGCCAATGAAGTGTTGGTTCAGGTAGCATATGCCATCGGAATTGCCAGGCCTGTAGGATTGTATGTAAACACCTTTGGCACATGCAAAGTGAAAGATAAAAAGGGGAAAGTGATAGCAGATGGTGAAATTTCACGAAAAATTAATATAATATTTGATATGCGACCAGGTGCAATCATTCAACGATTTGGGTTGAAAAATCCAATATTCTTAGAAACTGCCACTTATGGTCATTTTGGAAGAGATACATTTAAAAGAAATGTAATGATTGGCAATAACGGCAAACAAACAATGAAAGAAGTTGAATTCTTTGGATGGGAAAAATTAGATTACGTTAATAAGATTAAGAAAGAGTTTAAACTCAAATAACTGATGTTACGCAAAATGGGCGCGTCATTGCGAAGGCGCCCCTGTTTGCCTTACATACTTGCAGGATAACTTACAGGCGACTGAAGCAATCTAATAATAATGAAGTAAATTATAAGATTGCTTCGGGTTGCGAAGAACAACCCTCGCAATGACGTTTTGTATTGATATTAGAAGGAACTCTTTACTATTACCTTACGATCAGTTTTTTTGTTAAGATAAGTTTGTCATCAACATAGAAACTGTAAAAATAAATTCCACTTTTTATATCGCTGGTGTTTACTAATAGTTTTCCTTCCGGGTTATTGATTTCTATTTCTTTTACAGGAAACCCAAGTATATCCCTTAAAACAAATTGTGCATGT
>JBBAAT010000415.1:0-2564 GCA_041658145.1 Bacteroidales bacterium
CCCCCCCTTATAATAAAATAAGTAAATTAAAGTAAAAATAAGCCCGAATAATACTTTAACATAAAAACCAGTCAAAAAATATTTATAAGCCGGATTTAGCTTTTCATTTTTGTTTTTAATTAAGTAGAGAACCAACCCGATAATAAGAAGATAAGCAAAAAAAACTACAAAATCGAACAGATTAATGTAATCTGCAAGATCCTTAGAAAAATCCGAGCCGGAAACTGTAAATAATGTAATCAAAATACGTTCTTTTTTTGTTTGAACAAAAGTATTGAAACAAGTGAATATTACAATTGTCCCTATTAATTTTTTTCAATGTTTTGTATCAGGCAGCTTCACAACAGTAATTCCCGCTTTCATTATTGCATTGTTTGTACTTCTGATGAATTTTCTGTATTTTCTGAAAATGATATTGTTTAATAAGTGAAACTTATTTGAAAAATTCCACATTTTGGTATAGTATGTCACTCCTTCTCCAATTGATTGCTGCTTAACTCTTGGACACAATTCAAAATTATTTTGAATGGACTCAACCGACCTGATAAAAAGATCATGCGCATGCTCCATGACTTTAATATGTATTTTACTGAATGTTTCTTCGCCTGACAGGGGCGTAATTTCTGTAGAAACAATGTCGCCAGAATCAATTCCGCTGTCAATCCACATTACCGTATTGCCAATCAGATGTACCTTCTTTATTGCAATACACCAGTTGGTGCAATTCGGGCCACCCTTCACATAAGGCGAGAGACCGGTATGAAGGTTTATTATCCCTTTGGATATAGGCAAATTCAGTATGCTGTTTCTTATAAGGCTTGTTCCCGAAATCATCAATAAATCCGGTTGTTTGCTTATAATAAAGTTTACACTTTCTTCGGAATTAATATTTGAAACCGTTATAGAATCGACATTTGGGAAGCTGCTATATTGATTACTGTAATATTTTATCAATCCAGTCCAAGCCTTGCGGATGGGAAAAAAAAGAAAACGGTCAGTAATCTTATTCAGCAAATCTAAAAAAGAAAAATTAAAATTTCCCCCCCTAGTTTCCTGAATGATTATTCCAATAAGATCAAAACGAGCAGAAAGCTTATTTGCCAATGCCATGTGGTGTTTCTGGCAACCGCATAAAAGTACAATTCTCATCTATAAAGTTTTTTTTTAATTTTGACTAAAGTCCCATTGGTGCGAAATATAGTCTTGATAAAACTTTCATTATATAATTCCAGCCGCGGTATTTCGAAGAGATCATTTTTGTCAGAATTGTAAATATCCTGGTTAACTGCCAGCCCCAGCTTATATCCTGCTTTTTTTGAATATGCCTTCACACAGTCATTATAGCTGCCAACAGGATATGAGATAGTAGATGGAAAAATACCGGCTTGCTGTTTAATTATTTCTGCTGATTTCGACAACTAATATTCAAGTTCACCTTCATTCTCGATTGTTGCTAATGGAGAATGGGTTACGGTATGGGAACCGATATGTATACCTTCCGCTTGTATCTGTCTTACTTCGTCCCATGAAAGCATCAGTCCTGTTGCAGGATTGACATCATCGAAATTTTCCTGTAGAGATTTCATTATAATATTCCTTGATTTGCCCGGTATTTTTTTAAGGTATTGCTTGAAGTTTTTACTGAAATTGATGCGTTCTTCAATGGTAGCCCATTTTTTTATCCGGTATTTAGACTCTAAAAAATCAATGTCAGCAAGTTTTGTTTCAAGTTTCTTTGAATAAAAGAAAAGTTGATCCAAAGTATATGTCCATGTTGGCAAACCCTTATCAATACAGTCGGTTACAACAAACAAGGATGCAGAGAAAGAATATTTTTTAAGTATTGGAAAACCATATTCAATAAAATCTTTATAACCGTCATCAAAAGTAATAATGACAGGAGGCTTTTTATATTTAGCTGGAGGAGATAAAAAATATTCATCTAATCCAACAACTGTTGACCTTTTGCTAAAATATTTTAATATCTGTTCAAATAATTTTGGATCAATCGGATCCCATAGCAAATCTCTTTTAGGACTGATCCTGTGAAACAAGACTATTTTAACTCGTTTATATTGATTATGATGATCAGGCATACTTTTGAAATTATTCAAAGTTATAAAGAAAACTCTATCATTATTTTTGAAAAAAATTTTGCAGTATAATAAGTTCCCACAACCTTTGGAACAGGTAATTTTTATTATCAACCCGGAATTGTTTTATCAGGCTGGCGACTTTTTCTGCATGTAAAAAACCTGTTTCGTTTACTGCTTTTGCTGACAAGTATTCGTCTATTAAAAATGACAGATCACTTTTTAACCATTTCTTTAAAGGTATGGAAAAGCCCCATTTAGGTCTGTCAAAATATGCTGATGGAATATAATTATATAATACTTTTTTCAGAAGATATTTTGATATTCCATTCCTATATTTTATATCGGGCGATAAGTTATAAGCAAATTCAACAATTCTGTAATCTAATAACGGAACTCTTGTTTCAAGCGAATAATGCATGCTTGCCCTGTCAACTTTCACAAGCAAATCGTCTTTAAGATAATAATTCA
>JBBAAT010000416.1:0-2547 GCA_041658145.1 Bacteroidales bacterium
CATAGGCGTAAAAAAACTATTGATGTCATTTCCTGTGGAAGACCTGAAATCGTAAGCAAATTCACCTGTTCCCGGTTCGGCAAAATCACCTGCATGAATTGAAATTAAAATGAGTTTTTCGCCATATATGGCTTTCAATTGTTGAGCAATAATAGCTCCTTGCGGGCAATTAGGACATTGATGACCTGTAAATTCTTCAAGCAGAACTTTTTTTACTGTGTCGCCTGTATTATTGTTAGTGGTGTTTTCAATATATGGTGGATTAATTTTATCACAAGAAAAAAGAAAAATTGAGTTCAATACAACACACAAGAAGTATATGATCTTTTTCATATCCCGATTTTTAAAAACTGCTGATAATTGTTAATGTTACGCCATTAGAAGCCGGCACAAATCTGCAAACACCGCCCACACATAAAATCCCCTCTCTTTGTCTTCCATAAGTGATTGAAATTCTGTTTGCATTTTTAATAAATCCGAATGATGCATTATAATAATGGAACCGCTCGCTTTTTCCCTTGTTTCCGTAATTATACATATCGCCAACTGAGAAGAACCACTTGGGAGCAATGGTATATTGCAGCATGGCCATAACCCAGTTTCCTTTGTCCTGTTTGGTATATAAATGTTGCAGTTCTAATTGCAGCGACTTTTTGTCCTTCACTTTGTATGACAGATCAAGTATCCCGATATGTGAATATATTGTCGGAGCGCCGGGATGCCACTCTATTACTTCTTTATTGTAAGACTGATAAAGATATGTAATAATTGCTATTACCTTTTTACTGATTTTCCTGCTTATTTCAATATTAAAATCTTCGTAATACAATTCTTTTCCTATTTTGAAAAAATCAGATTTATATCCCAGCGTTCCGCTTTCCATAATAGCGGTAGTATCATTAACAGGAACCCTGTCAATAGAGTTTGCCCTTGAATAATTTATCGAAATATCGGTACCCCATTTTCCACCGAACTTTGTATTTTTCTTTATGTTATAAATAATTTCTCCCTGCATTCCCATTTCTCCGTTAGGCTGAGTGGAGTAAGGATACATAGCAGCAAGGCTGTAAGAATGTTCTTTGGTAAGAGCAGGAAGATAATTTAATATCAACGGATTTCCGGTGATAGCCCTGTCGGAACGAAAGTTCATGTTGTCAATTCTTTTTGCCGAGAAGGAAATCCCAAGCCCTTTCTGAGAAAAAGTTGCGGAGGAATACAATGCTTCACCTGGTTTATAAATATAATAGTTCACAGCCGACGGGTCATTTATCTTATAAGCATACTCGCTTACGAAATTTATTTTACCGCAGGCAATATTAGTACGCCCTGCGAATGCAGCAACATTTTCAGGTAATTTGTAAATTGGGTCCATGTCTTTCTGATACTTACTCACCACGCTGCCTCCTATGGTGATTTTGACCTTTTTTTCAGCCCAGCTTTTTATCATGTCATTAAGAAAAAACTCACCGTCAGCGCCTCGAATAATTCCGGGTCCTTTATCAAAAAAGAAACGCTGGTTTCCGATAAGCCCTTTCACTGTAATTCCTTTTAGCGGAGTATAAATAACATTAATTCCATCTATTGAATTGTCTAATCCAAGATTCCAGTTCTGGTAAGCACGGAAAATCAATCCGGTTCCGAACTGTTCATAAAAATTTCCAATAGTAACTTTCAATTCATCCGATTTATAAGAAGCAAATCTGTAAGGAATGCCATTACCTTTATATCGTGAATCAAAGCCCTGCATTACATTCTGATAACTTTCGTACCGTAAACCGGCGGAAAAATCGCCATTTGTATAAAGAATATTTGCAAAAGCATTCATTAAAACTTGTTCCGGCACCTCAGGAGCGCCAATTAACGAATCTTCCATGTAATACTGTGCATCCATCTGAAAACTGCCATGAATCTGCCCTGTGCCAAGAAATTCCTGAGATCTGGAAATAACAGGAAACAAGCAAATCAAGATGACTAATTTATATACAAGGGTTTTATTCGTTTTGACCAATTTTGCAATGATTAATTTCCCCATGATTTTATTATTTGCGAAGAGTTTAAATAAACTTCCAAATATCACTTATTAATAAATTGTCAAATGTTTTAATATGATCTTTTAAAATGTTTTCGGTTTTCATATTGGGGCGGATGTCGCAATAATAAACTCCATCAAGCGGATTAAGTTTAACAGTGTATCCTTTGAAATGCCCGGGTAAAAATGTAGAATTGATGCCATATTCATTTTCTTTTTTGGTGTTTTTTCTTTGCACATCATTTAAAAATATGGCAATATGCGGTGTTTCTTTTTCGATTAATTTGTTGTAAAGAAATTTGTCAATAAAAATTTTATCTATCCTGTCTTTACTGGATGTTTTGATAGAACCAATAACTTTTATATCATCGTTTTTCTCAATAATAAGATCGTGCTGATAGCTCATGTCGAATAATCTCTGACCATCAACCATAACCGGAACCTGCATTACACCTGCTCTGCATTCAATACCAATTTCCCGAATTATTAACCGGATAAATTGTTCAAACAAATCACCG
>JBBAAT010000417.1:0-2543 GCA_041658145.1 Bacteroidales bacterium
TGTTTATGAAACAGCTGTGAACAACCGATTTTACAACAACCAAAAAAAATATTTCATGACATATTCCATGTGACTGCTTTAAAAAATCAAATAATATACAAATGAAAATTTGTTTTGTTGCAAATGCCGAATCAATACACACATTACGATGGGTGAATTATTTTATTAATAAAGGTCATGATGTTCATGTTATATCTCACAAAGGACGCGAAATAAAAGGGGCTACATTTCATTGCTTAAAAACTTTTGGTAATTCAAAAATTTCAACGGAACGAATACGCCCGATTGATCTGATTACTTTTATTACCAGGGCATTCCAAACAAGAAAGATAATTAAAAAGATTAAACCCGATATAGTTCATGCACATAATGTAATACTTGGTGGTTTTTATGCAACACGAATACAATTTCATCCTCTCGTTGTTACTGCATGGGGTACCGATGTATTAATTGCTCCCAAAGTATCGTTTCTATTAAAAAAAATAGTAAAACTCGTTTTAAAACGCGCTGACATTCTGACATGTGATGGTCGTAATACTGAAAAGGCAATGATACGTTTAGGAGCAGAAGCCAAAAAGATAAAAATAATTTATTTTGGAATTGATACAAAAAAGAATACACCGGAAAAAAGAAACGAAAAGTTAAGGGAAAAATTAAATATAAATGACGCTTATTTAGTAATAAGCCTTCGAAGTTTTAACCCGATATACAATATTGAAACTCTGATTAAAGCTATACCTTTGGTATTAGACCAAAATCCAAATGTCAGATTTATTCTTGCAGGTACAGGCGAACAGGAATTGAAACTTAAAGATTTAGCAGTGAAACTCGGGGTTGAAAAAAATACAATTTTTACTGGTAGCTTGACTGAAAAAGAAATTCCAATATACCTTGCCTCATCCGATTTATATGTATCCACCTCTCTTTCCGACAGCGGACTTGCTGCAAGCACAGGCGAAGCCATGGCATGCGGACTACCTGTGATATCTACCGATGTTGGCGCAATATCTGACTGGATTAACGATGGCGAGGGTGGATTTATCATACCTGCTGAAAATCCTGATATATTAGCTAACAGAATTATCTTCTTGTTAAAGAACAAGGACCTGATGAAAAAATTTGGAGAGATTAACAGGAATACGATTACCGAGAAGCAGGACTATTATAAAGAAATGCAGAAAATGGAAAAAATTTGTGAAGAGTTGATAAGCAATTATAAATAACATAAGCAACAAATAATGGGTGAAAATCAAAATAAAGAAAGTTCCTTTAAAAAGTTTAAACGGTTTCTGATACGTACATTTTTTTTCTTTGGAAATGTTTTATTGAAATTCATTCCCGGCAGCAAAAAACTTTTACAAAAAATATTTTACGGGTTCATGCCCGGCATCATGCATAACGAACAGTGGATTATTGTGCATAATAAACCTCTGCTTGTAAACATCTTTGAAAGTATTGGGGCTCCTGAGTTTTTCAAAGGGAAATATGCAATGGGCAGGGTGAAAGAAATAAATGATATTGTAAAGGAAGGAGACACTGTTATTGATATTGGGGCAAACGTAGGTTACTTTACAGTTCTGTTAGCGCAACTTGTCGGACCAAATGGAAAAGTTTATGCATTTGAGCCCGATCCTCGGAATTTCCGGCTGTTGCAACAAACTATTGCACGAAACGATTGGAATAATGTTATTGCAGAACAAAAAGCTGTCTTTAATAAAAACGGAAAACTTACGCTTTACCAGACCAAACTTGCGTCGGGTAATGCTTTGCTCCCTTGTGAATATGTTTCAAGTGTGGAGGTTGATGTAATTTCACTGGATGATTACTTTTCCGACAAAACTCATATCAGCTTTGTAAAGATGGATACAGATGGCTCGGAACCACTTGCCATTCAAGGCATGGCGCGATTAATCAGCCAAAGCCCCGGAATAAAAGTTTTGGCAGAATATCAGCCCGGCAATGTGAAACGATATTTTAATAATCCTCTGGATTTTATCACGGTCGCTGAAAAATATGGGTTAAAACTTTCTGCAATTTTAGATACCGATAAAGGTCGTTTTCCAAATTTAAATTTGGATCCATTAACAAAGTTGGCAGATAATGCCAACCTTGACCTGCTTTTCACTGCTTTAAAAAACAATTAGTAATTTATCTGGTTAACAAATAGAACTTCTGGAAATTTTGAAAAAACGATTTATACATTTTTTAAGTAAACATTCCGGACTCTATAATTTTGCGGAAGAGTGCTACAGCATATTTCGCAAAGTAAAATATAAATTATATGGCACAAAATCGGATGAAAAGTATTGGGCAGAGCGACATCTAAGTGAAAGAAAGCAGAATGATTGGAATAACGAAACTAATGATTGGATTACTAGTTATTGGAATTCAATGGATCACCCTCACCGTCAATTCCTGATAGAAATTATATCTCATTACAATCCTTTGAGCATTTTAGAAATCGGATGTAATTGCGGACCAAATTTATTTCTGCTTGCGAAAAAATTTCCAAATGTTGTAATAACAGGAATAGACATTAACCC
>JBBAAT010000418.1:0-2522 GCA_041658145.1 Bacteroidales bacterium
ATTTTCTTCACACCCTTTAGGGACGGGGTAAATGAAGAAAATCAATTGAAGTAATTAGGCATATAAACGGATATTCATATAATTTTATGGCTAAATATTACTAAAAAAATTTTCTGATCAGCCAGATAACCAGGCTAATTAATATACTTAAAATTATCATGCTGACGAAAGGAAAGTAAAAAGAAAAATTTTCCTTCTTCACTTTGATATCACCAGGTAAGTTACCAAACCAGTTAAACTTATCACCAAACAGCCAGATGACAAGGCCGACAATGATCACAATGATACCAATAATAACAATTATTTTACCTGTGTTCTGCATGCGGATATATTTTTATTTATTCAATAATCTTATATTTTTTCAGCGCTTGTTCGCGTGTGCAGGAATTAAAATGCCACCATTCGGTTTGAATGTTAAAAAAACCTGCTTTGCGCATCACACTACGTAAAAGTTTTCTATTGTTAACTTGCTGCCGTGTTAGCTTTCCTTCCTTTAGTAATTTTTCTTCGCTTGTGGGATAAGATAATTCACCTATAAAATCAAACGGGGAACCCATATCAAGTTCTTTACCATTCTTATCTACAATGCTTATATCCACAGCGGCGCCAAAATTATGCAAGCTTCCGAGTTTTGGATTTGACGCATACTTTATTTTTTCTTTAAAAGGCATTTTCAGTGAATCCCATAATATCTGTTGTACACTTCGCGGGCGAGCCGCATCAAAAATAATCAGGCATGCACCGGACATGTCCTTATTCAAATATTCCTGAGCATTGACAAGTTTTTGCGCAACATCCTTCTGCAGGTATGCCTTTTCCAGATCGCCATAAGCATCAAACCCGAAAAGATTATCATTAGTTGAATATTTCAGTTCTACTCTTACACGAGGATCCAGCTTCTGTATATCAACAAGACCGGCTTTTATAAAAAATTTTTCGTATTCGCTTAATGCTTTCTTTTCACAATAATCACGATGTATCAGTGTATCAGCTTTTACAACAACTGAATGTTCTGACTGCTGATTGCCGCATCCGGTAAGGGTATATAACAATAAAACAATAATCTTTTTCATTTGGGAACAACCAAATCCTTCGATTGATACATGATAATTTGTATTTTGCGTTCCAACGCTGCTGCACGACTGTATATAGAATTACGCTGATCGTTTGGATTATCGCTCACCAAAGGATTAGCCTGCGATTCACCAACAGGATCCTGATAGATCAATAATTTACCACCATCCGGTGATGTACCATCAAGATATTTCACAAATATACCATCGTCATAACTTTTGAAATAGTTTATCAAACTGGAGATCCTGCGCTTTGCAAGTCGTACATTATACTCTATTGTTTGAAGCGGGCTGCAGTATCCTTTTACAGTGATCCTGATATCCTTGCCTTTCTGCAAGTCTCTCAGCAGCCATTCCGAAAACTGTTTCAGCCTGCTGAATCCGATGGACACATAATTATCAAAGAATTCATCGATATCTTTTATTGCATTTGTTTTATCATTTTCTTTCAAGCCTTTCGAATACTCTTTCTTATAAAGTTCTTTCATTTCAATATATCCGGCAAGAGTAGTTTTATAATTCAGTTTTGTGACAGTGTCGACTGATGCCGGGTCAGGTATATCGTTATGAAAATATAAAGTGAGAGGAAGAAGGTCTTTAATGCTTTGTTCGTAGTCAATTGTATCAGGCTTGAAGATGACAGTAACAGTGTCAATCTTTACTTTCCGCGGCTTCTGCCATTCATACGACCAAATATCATTGCAGCAGGTTTCACCTTTAATGTAAAACGATCCCTGTCTGTTAGAAGTAAAATATCCGTCTGTATCCGATTCGTTGATTGTAAAATACATGTCGTTATAACTTGTATTGATTGGGAAGCCCATGTTTTCCGGCACTGTCCACTCATTCAAAGCGCCTTTGGATTTAAAAATATCAAAGCCTCCAAGTCCATCATGCCAGTCACTGCTAAAATAAAGGGTTTTTGTTCTATCATAATAAAAAGGAGAAATCTCATCTCCGGGCGTGTTCACGGTACTTCCCAAATTTGCAGGATCATTGTATTTTCCATCTTTAATGACAGAGTACCAGATATCATTTTTGCCAATACCACCGGGTCTGTCGGAAACAAAGTACAATATTTCCGTATTGCTTTCAAGTGTTCCAATGGAAGGCTGAGTGGACGAATAACCGGGCAGATTGATCTTTTCATTGAGTTTTACAGGCGTCTGCCATTTGCCGTTTTGCAGTTCCATCATGCATAAAGCGCATCTGGTTTCGCTGATTTTTCCTGTAGTACAACGCGAAAAATACATCCTCTTATGATCGCTGCTGAATGTAATATTGGCATTATTTGTTCCTTTGTTATTAATCTTTAACGAAAACTCGCTACCGGCAGACCATCCGGCTATAGTGTTTTTCGACTGATAAATTTTTGAGAGATAAAAATTCGGGAGCAGGTATTCAAATTCCTCAGTGGAATTAGGCCTCAGCGAAGAATAAACAAGTGTT
>JBBAAT010000419.1:0-2519 GCA_041658145.1 Bacteroidales bacterium
TAAAGCATCTTCAAAAAATCATCTTCCGTAATAACAGGAATATTCAGCGATGCCGCTTTCTTTTTTTTCTCGGGTCCCATATTATCACCAGCCAATAAATAATTTGTTTTTGAAGAAATGGAACTTGCATTTTTACCCCCGTTCTCTTCGATTATTTTTTTTATCCGATCTCGCGAATACTTTGTAAAAACGCCACTCACAACAAAGGAATTTCCTTTTAGTTTATTTGAAACAGGAGAATATGCAGCCTCATCAATTTTAAACCGGATACCATAATTTTTCAACCTGAGTATCAATTCCCTGTTTTGTACATTGCTGAAAAAAGCAATAATGCTTTCTGCAATCTTGTTCCCAATCTCTTCAACATTAAGTAAATCATCAAATCCGGCATCCATAAGGGCATCTATATTCCTGTAATATAATGCTAATTTTTTTGCCACAGTTTCGCCGACATATCGAATGCCTATTGCAAATAAAACCCGCTCAAAAGGCGCCTTCTTTGAATCTTCTATCCCTTTAAGGATGTTTGCAACAGTCTTTTCCCTGAACTTTACTATTCTTGTTTTGTTCTGATCTTCCAGGAAATATTCTTTTTCAAGCCCAAGCAGTTTTTCAAAAGTCAATTCATAAAGATCGGCAATACTTCTGACCAAATTTTTATCGTACAGGATTTCGATCTTTCCTTCTCCCAGGCTCTCAATATTCATCGCTTTCCTGCTGATGAAATGCTCCAGTTTCCCTTTGATCTGGGGAGGACAACCCGATTCATTAGGACAATAATGTATGGCTTCCCCTTCTTTTCTGATCAATACCGTATTGCACTCAGGACAGTTTGAAATATATTGATACTTTTTCGCTTCCGGCAAATTTCTTTTTACTTCATCTGCGCCAATAATTTTCGGAATAATTTCACCGCCTTTTTCAACAAATACATAATCTCCATAATGCAGACCAAGTTTTTCGATCTGATCAGCATTATGTAAAGTAGCCCTCTTTACTATTGTGCCGGCCAACTGAACAGGTTCAAGATTGGCAACAGGAGTAACCGCTCCCGTGCGGCCTACCTGAAAATCGACAGATAATAATTTTGTTGAAACACGCTCCGCTTTATATTTATATGCAATTGCCCAGCGCGGTGATTTAGCAGTAAAACCGAGCATTTCCTGCTGATGCAAAGAATTCACTTTTATTACAACGCCGTCAACATCAAAATCTAATTTTTTCCTTTTTCTGTCCAATTCCCTGATATAATCTAAAACGTCTTCAATATTGAAACATTTCTTCATGTAATCCGAAATTTTAAACCCCCAGTTCCCCGCATTTTTCAGGTTTTCAAAGTGAGTATTAAATGGCAGATTTTCTCCAGGCAAATAGTATAAAAAACAATCCAATCCTCTTTTCGAAACCTCCTTTGGATCCTGCATCTTCAGACTGCCCGACGCCGCATTACGGGGATTGGCAAAGGGAGCTTCGCCAATTTCTTCACGTTCGCTGTTGAGTCTCTGAAAACTTTTACGGGGCATGATGATCTCGCCGCGGATTTCAAATTCATCAGGAAAATCAGTGCCATGAAGTGTCAGAGGTATGCTTTTAATTGTTCTTACATTTGCTGTAACATCATCGCCATGTTCTCCATCGCCGCGTGTTACAGCATGTTTTAAAATTCCATTAACATAAGTTAGCCCAATGGAAAGCCCGTCGTACTTTAATTCACACACATATTCAAAATCATCCCGCTTATGCGGAATTGCTTTCCGCACCCTTTCATCAAACTCTCTGACATCATCATAAGAATATGTATTACTGAGTGAAAGCATGGGATATTTATGCCTGATCTGTTTAAATTCCTTAGTAATTTCGCCTCCTACCCGTTGCGAAGGAGAATTTACATCACGATATTCAGGAAAATCATTTTCGAGTTTAATAAGTTCTTCCAGCAATTTATCAAAATCAAAATCGCTGATAAGTGGATTCGAGAGAACATAATAATAATAATTATGTTCGTTGATCTCTCTTGTCAGTTCTTCAATTCTCTTCTTAGTTTGTTCTTTTGTCATAAGCGGTTTTTTATTATTTTGCAAAACAAAATCCGTTATCTGTGAATAAAAAAAGCCGGCTATTCCCGGCTTTATATTGTATTATGGGCATCTCTAAAACCTCAAAAATCACCACTTAGACACTAAGGACACTAAGCTTCACTAAGAAATTTCTCAGTGTTTCTAAGTGGTCTAAGTGTCTTAGTGGTAAAAATAAAATCATTTAGTTGGTTTTTAGAGGCGCCCTTATAATAATATTACAAACTAATATATGTAATATCAAGCTCAACCGGATTAATACACATGGCAGGTATTTTAGCAGTATTAAAAATTACCCGTTCAGCCCATGGGCTTAAAATAAAACTAGGTAAAAGCTGATCAGGGTTGGTCATCATCATTACCAGGTCGGCTTTAATATAATCACTGTAAACAATAATGCTTTTTGCAAAATTGCTGCCCGAATCAGCCGATATTTTTTCTGTG
>JBBAAT010000420.1:0-2509 GCA_041658145.1 Bacteroidales bacterium
GCAGCGTAAATGGTATAATATTTAAATCATCTACTGTCAGAACGCTTTTTTGAAGAGCCAAAGCCCAGGTATTGGTGGTCTTTTCACGCAAATCTGCGTTTTTTATCCATTCTAATTCTGGCCATAACTTTTTTGCCTTATCAATGAATTCGGGTTTAATTGAAACACACATAATATTTCTCCTTATTATTTATAGGAAGAACCGTTGATTGCAACGTTTCTCCGATGATTAATAATGTTTACATTTCCATTATCTAAATTCGTAACTGCTCAGCAACTTGATATTAATGTATTTTTACCACATAGTATCATAGGTACATAGGTTTACTCACAATTATTTTTATTTTTAAAGGTGTTCGTGATATCGCTTTGCTATGTTCACATAGATTAACGCAGCATAAAATTCATTTACTAAAGTTTTTTGACCTTCTTTGAAAATGTTTGTGAACTTCAATGGCACATCCTATTATTTTATAGGTAAGTTCATCTAAATATTTTTGTGTTATCGGCATGTACAACTATGTATTATTCTATGTTTCTATTGTGTCCCTGCCTTGCCGGCAGGCAGGTATGTGGTAAAAATTTTAATAAAAAACTTCTTCTTATTGTCTTTTAAGCTGCTGAGTAGTTACCTAAATTCTATATATTGTTTTCCTTTGATCTCTTCATTGTCGTGGAATACCTGTATCTTTTCAATAATGAAAACCCTTTTGATTTTGACCAGGTAATGAATACCGCTTTTGGTCATTACCTTAATTCCCTGTTTTAGTTGATTGTAGGCTTCTTTCGGATTATCAATCTTTAAAAGAATATCAACTTTCCATGATTTTCCGCCTGCCTTGCCGGTAGGCAGGTCTTCATTTTCGGAAATTCCTTCCGAAACAGAAAAGTTTTTGTATTCCGGATCAAAGGACACAAAGATGGGCATTAGCCCGCTGTTTTTTCTAAAAATAAATGTTGCCATAATTACTTATTTATAATATTTGTTTATAGTTTTGCAATGATCGCATCTGCCATCTGTTTTGTAGAAGCAGCGCCTTTATTTATAACTTCAGGACTACCTGACATTTTAAGCATGTCGTAAGCTTTGACTTTTCCCTCTGCAACCACTGCTGCGACAGATTTTCTTATACGTGCAGCCTTATCATTTTCACCAAGATGTTCGAGCATCATCACTGCCGAAAGTATCATTGCTATAGGATTCACAATGGATACAGGGTAACCGGCATACTTGGGAGCAGAGCCATGAGTAGGTTCAAAAACTGCTACTTTTTCACCAATGTTTGCGCTGCAAGCAAATCCAAGACCGCCCACCAATCCTGCAAAGCCATCGGAAACGATATCGCCGAACATATTACCGGCAACAATTACATGATAATTTTCAGGATTTTTGGTAAGCCACATCATCATTGCATCAATGTTCACGTCTTCCACACGGATACCGGTATATTCCGCTTTTGCCATATCCTGAGCCACTTTCAGCATCATGCCTGAAGTTTCACGGATAACATTAGGCTTTTCGCAAACAGTGATTTTATCAAAACCTCTTAGTTTTGCATATTCAAATGCAGCCTTCACGATTCTTATCGTATATTTTTTTGTAAAAATACGGGTAGAAATAGCCAGTTCAGGCTTCGGACACCATCCAAAGTTTTCTTTGAATTTAGGATGAGTTAAAAATGCATCATAAACCTGGTCGGAAGGATTTGTCCATTCCACACCACCATACAAACATTCGGTATTCTGACGGAAAATCATTACATCCACTTCAGGTTCTTCAATTCCGTTAGCTCCTCTGCGTATAAAGTTGAGCGGATTGCCTTTAAATGTTTTACACGGGCGCAGGCAAAGATCAAGATTGAATTTCTGACGCATGGCAACAATGGGGCTGTAATACTGTATGCCTTTTCCCTGAAGTTCAGGAGCAAGTTCAGAGGCAGCTTTGTCTTTCGGTTTGGAAGTGATAGCGCCAAACAAACCGATCTTATGTTCTTCGAGCAGTTTGATGGTTCTGTCCGGAAATGGGTTGCCTTCTTTACACCAAAATTTCCAGCCAATATCGCCGTGTACATAATTTGCTTCAAATCCAACTGTGTCAAGCACGCGGATACATTCTTCCAATACCGGTTTTCCAATGCCATCGCCGGGCATTGTTACAATAGTTCTTTTTGCCATATATTTAAGTGTTTGTTTTAAATTTATGGCTCAAAAATACAATAGAAAAGGGAAATTGCAAGGATTTTTTTTTACTTGGTATAAAATAAATGCAGTATGAATTTGGTTTGTGTTCAATTTATTTTATAGAATCAGCGAAAATCCGCTTAAATCTGCCTAATCAGCGTTGCTATTAAATTCGAATATTTAAGGATGGTATTTTTATTAATATTTTTCTCTTGTTCTACTCTTAAAACACAAGGTATTCCGGTATATTCAAGAATATAGTTCTCCGAAGATTCATTTCTTTCACCGTTGAAAACAATTCCTTTAATTGGAATTAAGCGGTTTTTCA